>JAQBPS010000138.1 GCA_028287415.1 Bacillota bacterium
CACCTCGGAGCGCGGCTACCTCGTCGAGAGCAGGCGGGGCGGCGGCGGGTACATCCGTATCACTCGCCTCAACCTGGCAGACGGTACTGCCCTTCACGCCCTGGTCCATGAGCAGATTGGATGCCAGTTGAGCCAGGAAGCAGCTCAGGGCTACATCCACAGCCTGCTTGAGCAGAATATCATCGATGAGCGGGAGGCCGCCCTCATGAAGGCGGCGATCGACCGTGACGCGATCGGCCTCGAGTTGCCAGTGCGGGATGTGATCCGCTCCAATCTCCTCAAGGCGATGATCCTGACCATTCTCCGGTTCTAGATGAAGGGGGTGCCATCTATGCAGTGTGAGAGCTGCGGACAGCGGCCAGCCACAATCCATCAGACTGTGATCATGAATGGCCACAAGCAGGAGAGCCACTTGTGTGAGAGCTGTTCGCATGAACAGGGAAAGCTGGGCGGCATGTCAGCGCCGAATTTTGCGTTTCCGAACCTCTCCATTCACGACCTGCTCTCCAGCTTCCTGGGCCAGCAGCCCCTGGGCGCCACGGTGGCTCCCCGCGCACAGGCCGAACCCCACTGCCGAAACTGCGGCATGACTTACAGCCAGTTTGCCGAGACCGGCCGTCTGGGCTGCGCTCAGTGCTATGACGACTTGGAGCCGCAGCTGCTGCCCCTGATCAAGCGGATCCACGGCACGGCTACCCATACGGGCAAGGCACCCAAGCGAACCGGAGGACTTGTTCGCAAGAAGCGTGAGCTTGAGGGGCTGCGCCGGGAGCTGCACGACGCGATTGCTCAGGAGCAGTATGAAGAAGCGGCCCGCCTGCGCGATGTGATCAGGAAGACGGAGACCGAGATCCAGGCAGGGGGTGACAGCGATGTCGTGGAGTAAGCTGGTAGCCCAACCGGTCAGCAAATGGATGGAAGCCGGGGGGCCGGTAGCCGAAGTTGTGCTATCAGCCCGGATTCGCCTGGCCCGCAATCTGGATGGTCTGCCGTTTCCGCATCGCATGAACGACGCCCAGGCCGAGCAGCTGATCCGCCAGGTTGAGGCGGGCGTCAAGGAGATCAACTTGATGGGCCTGCCGAGCGCCGTGGAGCTGCATCGGCTGGCGGACACGCCGCTACTAGAGCGCCAGGTGCTGGTCGACAAGCATCTGATCAGCCCCCAGCAGGCGCAGGAAGCCGGCGGCAAGGCGGTCGCCATCTCGGAGGATGAGTCGATCTCGATCATGGTGAACGAGGAGGACCACCTGCGCATTCAGTGCATGGCGCCCGGCCTTCAGCTGAAGGAAGCCTGGCGGCTGGCCTCCCTGGTCGACGACGCACTTGAGCAGAAACTCAATTACGCATTCCACGCCCAGCGTGGTTACCTTACCGCCTGCCCCACGAATGTGGGCACCGGCCTGCGGGCATCAGTGATGATGCATCTGCCGGGTCTGGTGCTGACCCAGCAGGCGGGCCGCCTGTTCCACAACCTCTCCCAGCTTGGACTTGTCGTCCGTGGTCTCTACGGGGAAGGGACGGAGGCGGCAGGCCACGTCTTCCAGATCTCGAACCAGACCAGCCTCGGCAAGATCGAGCCTGAGGTGATCGAGCACCTGGGGGCGGTGGCCAACAAGGTGATCGATGCCGAGAAGAAGGCCCGGCAGCACCTGTACGGCGAGATGCGGCTTCAGATTGAAGACCGGGTTGGCCGCTCATACGGCCTGCTGACGACGGCTCGCATTCTCACCTCGGAAGAGGCGATGAAGTTGCTCTCCGACGTTCGTCTGGGCATCGACCTGGGCATGTTCCCCACACTGACCTACCGTGTCATGAACGA
This sequence comes from Bacillota bacterium, assembly GCA_028287415.1. Classification (GTDB taxonomy): domain Bacteria; phylum Bacillota; class Sulfobacillia; order Symbiobacteriales; family Symbiobacteriaceae; genus RYN-353. The sequence goes on from JAQBPS010000138.1 coordinate 1,820, forward strand.
GCTGATGGTCGCGATGCAGCCTGCCTTCCTGCAAAAAATGGAGGGGCGGGAACTGAACGCCCTGGAGCGGGACGTCAAGCGGGCCACGCTGATTCGGGGCAAGCTCGGCTCCCAGACGCCGGCACTCGGAGCGGACTAACCGGTGACAGGGGGAACAGACGATGGCCGACCACACAGCGGCAGCGCTCCGGGCTGTTGAACGGGCCCGCATGGAAGCGATGCGCCTCGCGTACCCGTTTGTACAGCGGGAGCAACTCTTTTTGGGGCTGCTCCAAGATGAAACAGTCAGCCGTATCCTAACTTCCCTCGGACTCGACCTACAGAGTATAAGGCAGCAGGTGGAAGAGCGAGTGCTCCCGGGGTTGGGCGCGCCCGAAACGCTTGAGGCGATTGGGTTGCTGCCCACTGCGGAGCAGGTCTTCCGCCAGCGGGCCCAGACCGCAGCCGCCCTTCTTGGGCATACTCATGTGGGAGCGGAACACATTTTGCTGGGGTTCTTGCTGGAGCAGCATGGCGTGGTCGTCGAGGTGCTGACAGCGATGGGTATCGGTCAAGACAGCATAATAGCAGCCATCAAACAACTTGATATCGGTCGGGTCCCGCCCGGGGCCGACCATGAGCACGGGATCCTTGCATAGAAGGGGGTTATTCGAAGATGTTCAGTCGCTATACCGAGCGTGCCCAGCGGGTGATCGTCCTGGCACAGGACGAAGCCCGGCGCCTCAATTACGACTATGTCGGGACCGAGCACCTGCTGCTGGGGCTGATTCGCGAGGGCGAAGGCATTGCCGCCAAGGCACTGCAGAGCCTGGGCATCCAGCTTGAGCAGGTCCGTGCCGAGGTGGAGAAGATGATCGGCAAGGGCTCCGCATCCACCCGCGGCGAGATCGGCTTCACGCCCCGCGCCAAGAAGGTCATGGTGGAGCTCGCCATTGAGGAGGCCCGGCTGCTCGGCCACAACTACGTCGGCACCGAGCACATTCTCCTCGGCCTGATCCGTGAGGGCGAGGGCGTTGCAGCACAGGTGCTGCAGAACCTGGGCGCCGAGCTGGAGCGGGTGCGCAACCAGGTGATCCACCTGCTCGGCGGCGTGCCGCATCAGCAGTCGGGCGGCAGCCAGGGCAACGCCAAGGGCGCCAAGGGCGCCAAGTCCAACACATCCACGCTCGACCAGTTCGGCCGTGACCTGACCCAGTATGCCCGCGACGGCAAGCTGGACCCCGTCATCGGCCGTGAGAAGGAGATCGAGCGGGTCATTCAGATCCTGTCCCGCCGCACGAAGAACAACCCATGCCTGATCGGTGAGCCTGGCGTCGGTAAGACCGCCATTGCTGAGGGTCTGGCCCAGCGCATCACGGATGGTCGCGTGCCCGAGATCCTGAAGGAAAAGCGGGTCGTTTCGCTTGACCTCGCCTCCCTCGTCGCCGGCTCGAAGTACCGCGGCGAGTTTGAGGAGCGGCTCAAGAAGGTGATGGAGGAGATCCGCCAGAGCGGTAATGTCATCATGTTTATTGATGAGATGCACACCATTATTGGTGCTGGTGCCGCCGAGGGTGCGATCGATGCCTCGAACATCCTGAAGCCGGCCCTCGCCCGTGGCGAACTCCAGGCGATCGGCGCCACCACCATCGACGAGTACCGCAAGCACGTTGAGAAGGATGCCGCCCTGGAGCGTCGCTTCCAGCCGATCACGGTTGAGGAGCCCAACCAGGATGACGCCGTCGCGATTCTGAAGGGCTTGCGTGACCGGTATGAGGCCCACCACCGGGTCGAGATCACCGACGCGGCAATCGAGGCGGCGGTGCGTCTGTCCGACCGCTACGTGACCGACCGGTTCCTGCCTGACAAGGCTGTTGACCTGATCGACGAGGCCGCCTCCCGGGTCCGCCTCTCCACCTTCGTTGCCCCGCCCGACCTGAAGGAGTTGGAGCAGAAGCTGGAGGAGATCCGCAAGGAGAAGGAGGCCGCCGTCCAGGGCCAGGAGTTCGAGAAGGCGGCCCGCCTGCGTGACAAGGAGACCAAGCTCAAGGAAGAGCTGGACCGGCAGAAGGGTGAGTGGCAGCAGAAGAAGGTGACGAACAAGTCCACCGTCACCGAGGAGGACATTGCTCACATCGTCTCCTCCTGGACTGGCATCCCGGCTGCCCGCCTGACCCAGAACGAGTCGCAGCGGCTGCTCAACCTGGAGTCGGTGCTGCACGAGAAGGTGATCGGGCAGGATGAGGCCGTCAAGGCGGTCGCGCGTGCCATCCGCCGGGCCCGTGCGGGTCTGAAGGATCCGAAGCGTCCGATCGGCTCGTTCGTCTTCCTGGGCCCGACGGGCACCGGTAAGACCCACCTGGCCCGGGCCCTGGCCGAGGCCCTCTTCGGCGACGAGGACGCCGTGGTCCGGATCGATATGTCCGAGTATATGGAGCGGCACACCACGAGCCGTCTTGTCGGTGCCCCTCCCGGATACGTCGGCTACGAAGAGGGTGGTCAGCTGACCGAGGCCGTGCGCCGGCGCCCGTACTCCGTCGTCCTGCTTGACGAGATCGAGAAGGCCCACCCCGACGTCTTCAACATTCTGCTCCAGGTGCTGGAGGATGGCCGCCTGACCGAGGCCAAGGGCCGCACTATCGACTTCCGCAACACCGTGATCATCATGACCTCCAACGCCGGCGCCCAGGTGATCCGGGGCGACAAGCAGCTTGGCTTCTCGGTGAACGAGTCCGACGAGCAGGCGCACGAGAAGATGAAGGGCCGGGTGATGGACGAGGTCAAGAAGCTGTTCCGGCCTGAGTTCATCAACCGCCTGGATGACACGATCATCTTCCACAGCCTGAACGAGGATCACCTCAAGCGGATCGTTGCGCTGGAGATCAAGAGTGTGGGCAAGCGGCTCAAGGAGCATGGCGTTGAGCTTACCGTGTCCGACAGCGCACTCGCGAAGCTGGTCAAGGAGGGCTTCGAGCCGCAGTACGGCGCCCGTCCGCTCCGCCGGGCGATCCAGCGCCTGATCGAGGATCCGCTGTCGGAAGAGGCGCTGCGCCAGTCGTTCAAGTACGGTGAGCAGGTGCACGTGGACACCGATGAGAAGGGCGAACTGACTTTCAATCGCACCGAGCCCACGGCCCAGACTGTGGGCGCCGCCCCCGAGACGACAAAGCAGTAAGCGGGAGGGCGGCAGTTTTCCTCTAAGTGAGAGGGGGCAAGCTCAAAACGCCACGCACACTGCGATTTGAGCGTGCGTGGTGTTTTGTGCGCAGGCAGCAGAGCGCATAACCCCCTCTCGCCTCGTCAAACCCCCACCGTTGCCGTGTTTAAGTCCGCAACGCTTGACGGCAACGGCGCGGCTTTTCCTTCGGCTCCTCACACTCTCCCCGCGTGTGGTTTCCTCGTCGGCCCCCGTGACGTCCTAGCCGTCACGGGGGCCTTTGTCTTGCCGCGGATTGCCGACTGGGCGCAGGAGAACAAACGCTCCCAGCCGAAATGGGTAGGGTGGATGGAACGGAGTCGTTCGTGTGGGAGGGATCGCCCCGTGGTTACAGCCCGTGATTTGATGCGGCCGTGTCCGACCGTTGCGGACAGCACAACGGTGGCGGAGGTCGTCGCCCGAATGGCCGTCGACCCGGAATACTTTTATGCTGTACTGGATGCCCATGGCGAGTTGACCGGCATCATCACCGAGTTCGATCTGGTCCGGCTCATGTATGAGTCGGGTGAATATGATGCGCCCGAGGGTGCCGTCGGGCGGATGCCGCGGTTCCTCGGATACACCCCCGCCCAGCTGCGGGAGCTGAATGCTGCCAGCATCATGACCGAGCAACCCGAAACGGTCACGCCGGGTACACCTATGGCGGAGATGGCCCACGGCTTCTTCCGGCGGCGTCACAATCAGCTGCTCGTGGCCGAGGGAAAGCACCTCCTGGGGGTCGTCCGCCGCGTTGATGTGGTCAAGCAGGTGCTCGGATAATGGCAAAAGCAAAGACGCTGTTTATCTGTCAGGAATGCGGACAGGAATCGGCCCGCTGGCTGGGCAAGTGCCCGGGCTGCGACAACTGGAACACCATGGTCGAGGAGGTTGTCGCTCCGGCAGCGCAAGCACGGCCCGGCATTTCGCCGGGTCTTTCGCTCGGCGAGAAGCCCGTGCAGATCTCGCAGGTAACGTCGGAGGATGCGCCCCGCTTTGCCACAGGGCTGGGAGAGCTGGACCGGGTGCTCGGCGGCGGCATCGTTCCCGGCTCGTTGGTACTGGTCGGCGGCGACCCTGGCATCGGTAAGAGCACGATCCTCCTCCAGCTGGCTGCCCGGGTTGCTGAAACCCAGGGTACGGTGCTGTATGTGAGCGGTGAGGAGAGTGCGCGGCAAGTCCGGATGCGGGCCGATCGCCTGACCAGCCTGAGCAATCGCCTCTATGTGGTCAGTGAGACCAACCTTGACAC
>JAQBPS010000149.1 GCA_028287415.1 Bacillota bacterium
AGCAGCACCTTCCAGTCCTCCCCCTTGCGGGCGAAGAAATCCTTGGCGTAATCCCGGGTCACCTCGCTGCGGACCATCGGGAAATCCTGCTCAACGACCCGGCCCATCTCCTTTTCGATGGCAGCCATGTCCTCGGGGGTGAACGGGCGGGGCATGTCGATGTCGTAGTAGAAGGTGTCTTCCAGGGGCGGGCCGACGGTCAGCTTGGCGTCGGGGTAGAGGCGCTTGATCGCCTGCGCCATGATGTGCGTGCTGGTATGGCGGAACATCTGCCGCCCCTCTTCATCCTTAAAGGTCAGCACAACCAGCCCGCAGTCCCGCTCCAGCTTGGTGGAGAGGTCAACCGTCACCCCGTCAACGCGAGCGCCCAGGGCGGCCTTCGCCAGACCCCGGCCGATCTGCGCAACCGCATCCGCAATCGTGATCCCCTTCGCATACTCCCGCACGGAACCGTCCGGCAGCGTCACCTTGACCATCTCAGACATGTTCACAATCCCCTTTCCTGCAATGCAAAAAGCCTCCCGTCCCAATAGGGACGAGAGGCTAAAGCTCCCGTGGTTCCACCCTGCTTTCCCAACGGACGGACGAATGCCGCCGCCGGGCTTGCGTGCGCTGTAGAGGGCGCTCCCTCCCCGCTTATCCGACTATGCCCGGTCTCGGACATAAGGCTTCGCGGGATGGCTGTGGGGTGGTTTCCCGCCTGCCTGTACCCAAGAGCGCTTTCAGCCGGTGGCGCTCTCTCTCTGAAGGGTGTGCAGATGGTGTTGTCCCCGTCATCGCCAGAAGGTTTGTTGCTTAATGTAGCACAGTTCGATCGGCCTGTCAAGCAGAGGGCGGCTGATTGGCGATCTCCTTCTCCTTGTCGCTCTCCTTGTCGAGCAGCTTGGCCACCCGCTCCTCGTCAAGCGGGGCGAAAATGCCCCGGGCCCGGGCGACCTGGTTGCCTTCACTGTCTCTCGCCTCAGCATGGGCAGCGATAATGCGGGAGTTCCGCTTGACGATCTCGGCCGTGAACTGATAGGTATGTCCAATGCGCATGGGGCGCCGGTATGTAACCTCAATTTTGCGGGTCACCGCCAGCTGCAGCTGGGCGTAAATTAGCTGGCTCATCACCTCGTCGAGCACGGCTGCGACGACGCCGCTGTGGGCGATGCCGGGCGGGCCCTGAAACTCGGGAATCGGCGTGAAGACGCACTCGGTCTTATCGCCCACCAGCCGGACATTCAGCCGCAGGCCCAGGCGGTTCTCCTCACCGCAGCCAAAGCACTGCCAGTGCAGCCCCTGTAGGTGGTCACGTTCCCGGATAAATGGCTCGCTCATCGATAATTCGGCTCCTTTCGGCGGGGAGATCCACAGCCTACATTTTACTATACCCCGACCGGCGCTGTCTGCTATTTCGCGAAGTACCTCAAGCCGACGATCGCTGCGTAGCGCCCATCGGGACCGGCCTCGACCCAGCCGGGGATGCCCCGTTTCCGCGCCGCTGCCACGACCGCAACGGCATCAGCAACAGGACCGTACACCCCCTGGAGCTGTGCAATACCCGCCCGGGGCCCGGTGCCGCGCGGGAAGATTCGCTCCGACCCGGTCAGGTCACCAATCGGCCCGCGGTGGGCTGATGAATAAACCTTCGCCTTGTCGGGCGACTGGCCTGCCCGGCTTTCGACCATGTACCAGAGGTTCGGGGTGCCCACGGGCACGCCGAAGACGATGAAGCCCCGCAGCGTGCGGCGGGCGCCCAGCGCATCTAGCCCGGCCGTGAACGGCGAGCCGACCGCATCGCTGGCCCGCACATCCGCGGGGTAGTTGTAGAGCACCTGGAGCGAGTCCGCCAGGGAGAACCGGAGGCCGTCAGGCAGGGGCAGGCTTGCAGCGCTCAGGTTCGTCACCTGCACATCGACCAGCACCCAGAGGTGGCCGGGGGCGGGCACCCCCACACCAGGCAGCGCCGGGGCGTAAGCCGCGCCATGCACAATCACCCGGCTGGATCCGGCCTGGTTGCCCGGGGCGCCGGTGCTCAGCGTGCCCTCGGGCGTGAAGGGCAGCGGGCCCAGGCCTCGTCCGAAGCCCAGCGCCCGCAGCTGGTCGGGCGGGAGCGCCGTCGCCACAGAGCTCGCATCGGCGGTGGACCAGTGGTCGGCGGCAGCCGCCGGGCGTGCCAGGCAGGTCAGCATGAGCATCAGTGCGACCAAAGAGGTACATCGATTCACTTGAAGCCCGCCTTTCCACAACCAGCCAGCCCCAAAATATCAAAAACAGGAGGGTCCTGCCCTCCCGTTTCATCCGCTGAAAGCTCAGTGGCTCAAAGTCGCCGGCGAGGATTCATCCGACAGGGTCGGCGCCGACTCGCAGACGGGACAGCGCTCGCAGAGCTTGACCCGCTCGCCGAAGACCGCCTTGATCGTCTCGATCGATTCGTCCCAGTCGGCGGTGGTGTGTGCGTGCACCGTGACCGACCGGGGCGCGAGCGTGATGAGTGCGGAGATCAACAGGTCCTCGTAGTTGACCTCACTCTCGACCATCTCGACGACGAACTCCTCGAGGTATTCGCTCTTGATGGCGCTGCCGTCGTCATCCACCAGCCGGAACGAGCCGCCCGGGCGGATGAGCACGTGCACGTGATCCATGCGCGGCTCCTGCACATCAACAAAATACTTGAGCAGGCGCACAAACTCCCGGTACTCCCGCTCCATGAGAAAGTCGTCCACCGCCCGGTCCACTGCGTCCTCCACCTCTTCGATGTAGTCGCGCAGACGGAAGGTGACGAACCCCTCGAGCACCAGTTCGTCGGCGCTATCCAGGTAATCCCGCAGGCGGTGCAACACCTGGGCCTTGCGATTCACCTTGTAAAGCTGTGGGTTGTCAACCGTGCTGTTGCCAGCAAGATTGGTGCCCGAGTACCGGGCGATGCTATCCTGCTCGTCCCTGGAGAAATAGTAGTAGGTGCCCCGGATGATCTTGCGGATCAGGCTCTGCTCCCACTTCTCCACAATGATATCGGACAAAGCGTTGGCCACGTAGTGGCGGACGAGGGTGTCTGCCCGAGTTGGGGTGCCCGGTGCGCTCTCAACGCTACATTCGAGAAACGTGAAGCTCCCACGGTTCGATTGGCCGATGCGAATTCTGACGCCTTCTTCCTGGAGAAACCGAAACTCGTCATCCAAGCGCTGGCGAATGTCTTCGATCCCTTCGGCAGTTCCTATCGTGATTGCTTGCACGGCCGTTTCACCCCTCTTTGCAGGAAATCGGCCCCGATCCGCTAAATCAGAGGCGATTTGTGCGGTGCGACAGCCGCATTCCGAGCGAATGTGGCGACGGCATACTCGAGACCGAAGGTGTCTGCCGTATTAGTATATGACCCGCCGCGAAAGAGTTATACGGTTCGCACGCCTACTGGCTGCCTTGTTTCAGCCATTTGTGGTAAATTGCAGCAGTTGACGATGACAAGGCCTGGGCCAGCTTCTCCCGATAGGCCGGATCACCCAGCAGCTGCCGGTCGGCACTGTTCGTAATGAAGCCCAGCTCAATCAGAAGCGCCGGGGCTTTGGTCTTGAGCACCGCCAGGTTCGTGCGGGGAATCGGCCGCTCCCGCCGCTCGTGGACCGGCCAGCGCCGGAGCATGTCCTCAAACAGATATGCCGCATCGCGGCTTGAGCGGCTGGGCTGATAAAAAACCATCACCCCCCGCTCCGCCGTGTTGCGGGTGCTGTTGACGTGAAGGCTGAGCATGAGGCTGGCCTGGCAGTGGTTGGCGGCGGCAATGCGGAAGTTCAGGTCGCGCCGCAGCCGACCTCGATCCAGGGCGCCACCGAGCTGGACATCGTCCGAGCGCGTCAGAAGCACCGGCACCTGGTACTTGTCCAGGTACTGCTTCGTGCGCAGGGCGACATCAAGCACGACATCCTTCTCGAGCATGCCGGGCACATTGGTGCCGCCATCAATACCGCCGTGGCCGGGGTCGATCACGACCGGGTGCCCGCCGGGGCACTCGGGCATCGCAGAGAAGCTCTGGCCGCGCTCCGCAAACAGCATGACCCATGCGACCACACAGCCCACCACGGCCAGCAGCGCCGCCCAGAGCAGCGCCCGGCGCCGCCATCCGCCCGTTTGCAAGCAACCGCCTCCCGAATGAGTCTATGCCGTTGACGAGGGGAGAAATTCATGCGAAGATGAACTGGTTGATCGTAAAAGCGAAACTTCGGGCAGTGACTGGCGTAAAGGTGGGACACCACCGGGGAGCGCCCGGAGCATATGAGCCGCACGCCTGGGCAGAGACATCCGCTATCAAAGCGCGATGTCTCTTTCTATTTTGGAGGTGCGTTTCAGTGATTCTCCTGGAAGGCAAGAGCCCTGCCGCTGCGCTCCGTGCCGACCTGTCCGCCCGTGTGGCCGCCCTCGCCGCCACCGCCCGCCCGCCCCGGCTCGCCGCCGTCCTGGCTGGCAGCGACCAGGCCTCGGATCTCTATATGAAGCGAAAGGCGCGGGTAGGCCGGGAACTGGGCATCGCCGTGGAGGAGCACCGGCTGCCTGTCGCCACGGCGGCCGAACTGGCCGGACTCCTCCGCCGCCTCAGCCTCCGGTCGGACGTCGACGGGATTCTGCTGGAGCAGCCCCTCCCCTGCGGCATCGCCAAGGAGCAGGTGCTCCACGCCATTGATCCCGGCAAGGATGTGGACGGCACCACTGGCCAGACACACGGGCTGCTGACCGGTGCCCCCGTTTGCCTGGCGCCGGCCACACCCCTGGCCGTCATGCGCCTGCTGAGCCACTACGCGATCCCACTGAAGGGTGCCCACGTCGTGATCGTCGGGCACAGTGCGGTGGTCGGTAAGCCCCTTGCTCTGATGATGCTTGCGGCCGATGCGACGGTCACCGTCTGCCACAAGGAGACGCGGGACCTGGCGGCACACACACGCCATGCCGATGTACTGGTGGTGGCCGCCGGCGTGCCGGGCCTGATCCGGGGTGACATGATCCGGCCCGGCGCCGCCGTAGTCGACGTGGGCATCAACCTGGTGGCAGGCCGGACCGTCGGCGACGTCGACTTTGAGTCGGTCGCCGCCGTGGCCGGGGCGCTCACCCCGGTGCCGGGCGGGGTCGGCCCACTGACCACGCTGACGATCCTGGCGAACACGGTGGCGGGCGCGGAGCGGCGCCTGCTCGCCGCTGATGCGGGGGCAGGCGCCGCCGACTGATCGTGT
>JAQBPS010000687.1 GCA_028287415.1 Bacillota bacterium
CCTTCACTGGTGTGGTTGCTAACAACAGTAACAAGACCGCTCACAATGTAGCGGTGACATGCAGCGCTACGGATAAGAACGGCATGATGGTGGTCAGTGGTGCGCAAGTTGTTGCCGAGCAACTGGCGCCGATGTCGAGTCAAGTCTTCGACTTCACGAACAATGGCGACCGCCATGAGCCGCCTGCCTCTGTGAAGTGCTCGGCAGCCGTCCAGTCCTTGAACTAGCGGTATGGAGCTGTAACGCTGTTACGCTTCAGCGAGCGCGCGAAAGACAGCCGCCAGCGCCTGTCACACTCCTCAACCGCCGGACATTGTGGTAAGATAGGGGGAGGTCTTGTGTGCCACCCCAAGGAAACGGTCAGCCGCCAGTCAAACTGGCGGTTTTTTATGGCAATCATTTATAACTAAGAAAGGGTGAACCGGAGGTGAGCATCGCCTTCGCTAATCTGGAACACGAAATCAGCCGGCGGCGGACGTTTGCGATCATTTCGCACCCGGACGCCGGTAAGACGACTCTTACCGAGAAGCTGCTGCTGTACGGAGGTGCGATCCGCCTGGCCGGTTCCGTCAAGGCCCGCCGGGCCGCCCGCCACGCCACATCCGACTGGATGGACATTGAGAAGCAGCGCGGCATCTCCGTCACATCGAGCGTCATGCAGTTCGAGTACAACGGCCACGCCATCAACATTCTCGATACCCCGGGCCATCAGGACTTCAGTGAGGACACCTACCGGACCCTCGCCGCGGCTGATGCAGCGGTCATGCTGATCGACGCCGCCAAGGGCGTTGAGGCGCAGACGATCAAGCTGTTCGCCGTCTGCCGCATGCGGGGCATCCCCATCTTCACGTTCGTCAACAAGCTCGACCGCGAGGGCAAGGACCCCTTCGAGCTCCTGGAAGAGATCGAGCGGGTGCTGGGCATGCGCTCCTGCCCCATGAACTGGCCGGTTGGCATGGGCGCCCGCTTCAAGGGCGTCTACGACCGTGAGAAGGGCAACGTGGAGGTCTTCCACGGCGGCGACCACGGGCAGCGCCAGGTCCAGACCCAGACCAGCGGGCCTGATGACCCCAAGCTCAAGGCGGTCATCGGCGAGGAGATGTGGCAGCAGCTCCAGAACGACATCGAGCTGCTGGACATCGCCGGCGACCCCTGGGACATGGAGCGCTTCCAGCGGGGCGAACTCAGCCCCGTCTTCTTCGGCAGCGCCATGACCAACTTCGGCGTGCGGCCCTTCCTGGAGTCCTTCCTGCGCCTGGCCCCCACGCCGGCCGCCCGGGACTCGAGCAAGGGCATCGTGGCGCCCGAGACACCGCGCTTCACCGGCTTCATCTTCAAGATCCAGGCGAACATGAACCCGGCCCACCGCGACCGCATTGCCTTCCTGCGCATCTGCTCAGGCAAGTTCGAGCGGGGCATGAGCGTCAAGCATGTCCGCCTCGGCAAGGAGGTCAAGCTCGCCCAGCCGCAGCAGTTCATGGCGCAGGACCGCACGATTGTCGACGAGGCCTACGCCGGCGACATCATCGGCCTGTTCGATCCGGGCATCTTCCGAATCGGCGACACGCTTTGCCAGGGCGAGGCGCTTGAGTTCGAGGGCATCCCCAGCTTCTCCCCCGAGCACTTTGCCCGTGTCTCCTTCCGGGATGCGATGAAGTCGAAGCACTTTCAGAAGGGCTTGCAGCAGCTGACCGAGGAGGGCGCCATCCAGGTGTTCCAGCCGGCCACGGGCAACTCGGACCCGATCCTGGGCGCCGTCGGCGAGCTGCAGTTCGAGGTGTTCCAGCATCGCATGAAGCACGAGTACGGCGTCGACGTGGAACTGAGCCGTCTCCCGTATGAGCTGGCCCGCTGGGTCGAGGGCGATGGCTACACCTCCCGCCGCTTCGCCGGCAGCGACAACCTGCCCGTTCTCGATAAGGAAGGTCGCGACGTGCTCCTATTCAGGAACGAATGGAGCCTGAGGTATGTCGTTCAGCAGAACGAAAATCTCAAGTTCAAGGAAACCGCATACGCGAAGTAAGAGCTACCCCCGGTGCATGCACCGGGGGTTTTTTATGTGATGTACGACACCAGCGGCAGTCCGGCGCTACCCCTCGGCCGAGCGCGTGCGAAAGAAGTCCCGCAGTCCGTCCCTGGTACTGGGAAAGGCCAGTTCATCCCACGGGATCTCCGACTCGGCGAAAGCTTGTACCTCAAGGGACTCCCGATCAATGCGGAGGTCGCCGCCCAGCACCTCACAGGCATAGACGATCACGACAATCCCGGTCCGGTAGGAGTAGACACCCACCAGGTCGGTCACCCGCACCCGGAGGTTCACCTCCTCACGCGTCTCCCGCACGGCCGCCTCTTCCGCCGTCTCATCCGCGTCCATGTACCCGCCGGGAAAAACCCACAGCCCGCGGCCCGGGTCGATCGCCCGCCGCACCATGACAACCTTGCCGTCCACAAGCGGAATCGTGCATGTTGAAACCTTGGGATCCTGGTAGAAGATAAAGCCGCAACCCTGGCAGACCAGGCGCTCCTTCGGATCGCCGGCAACGCTTTGCTGGCGCAGCGGCGAGCCGCACTTCGGACAAAAATTCAAGATCAACGCACCTCCTGAACCTTTTCAGGCGCGGCCCTACTCTTTTTGAATGTAAAAGAGGGAGGGGTCGCGATGTTCTCGGATCTGGATCAGCGGCTGCTTCAGGCAGCGGAACAGGATGCGCGCCACCGGCGGTTGGAGCGGCGAATTAGTGAGATGGGTGCGGAGCAGCGGGAGGCTGGCGCAACGGTCCGCCGCCTCCAGGCACAGCTGGCCGACGAGGAGCATGATGTGGAGCGCCTGGAGGGCGTGAGCCTCACCGGTCTCTTCTACAGTATCCTAGGCAGCAAGGAGGCGCAACTGGAGAAGGAGCGGCATGAGGTACTGGCCGCTCAGCTCAAGTACACGGAGGCCGATCGGCGCCAGGCCTCGCTGGCGCAGGAGCTGGAGCGTGCCCGGCAGGAGCTGGCGGCGCTGGCCGGTGCTCCCGCTCAGCACGCGGCGCTGCTCAAGCAGAAGGAGTCGGCGATGAGCGGGGCCGCCGGCGAGGGCGCCCGGCAGCTTGCCCAGTTCGGAGAGCGGGAACAGCAGCTCTACTTCCAGGTTCAGCAGCTCCAGGAGGCGCAGGTTGCCGGTCAGCGCGCCGAGGCTGCGCTCGCCATGGTTGAGGCCGCGCTCGACAGTGCGGAAGGCTGGGGTACCTGGGACATGCTCGGCGGCGGCCTGATCGCCACAGCGGTCAAACACTCCCATATCGATGATGCCAGAGATGCCGCCCACGAGGCCCAAGGGGCGCTCACCGCCTTTCAACGGGAACTGAAGGACGTCTCGGCCGAGGTCCATGTGGACTCGGTCGCCATCGATGGGTTCGACAAGTTCGCCGACTACTTCTTCGATGGCCTGATCGCGGACTGGATCGTCCAGAACCGGATCAACGACTCGCTTCAGAGTGTCCGGAACAGCCGCAGCGAGGTCGCCGGGCTCATGCACTCCCTGGATCGGCGTCTGGCGGAAGCCGCCTCAGCGCTCGAAGCCCTGCGGGAGGAGCGCGCCACATTCATCGCGCATTACCAGGACTAAACGAATCTGATTACGAACATATGATCGCAATCGAACCTCTGATCTGCTATAATGATGCCACAAGCAGAGGAGGGGTTGCCGATGGCGTGGGACGAACGGAAGCCGCTCACAGGTCAGCAGCAGCGCATCTACGACTACCTCAGGCGAGCGGTGCGAGAGCGCGGGTATCCGCCGTCGGTGCGTGAGATCGGTGACGCGGTTGGCCTGAGTTCCAGCGCCACGGTGCATGGCCACCTCAACCAGCTGGTGGCGAAGGGCTACATCCGCCGGGATGCCAGTAAGGGCCGTGCGGTCGAGGTGCTCGCGGACAGCGGCTCCCGCACAGCCGAGCGAATCGTCGAGGTGCCGGTGGTCGGCCAGGTTGCCGCCGGTCTGCCCATTCTCGCCGAGGAGCATATTGAAGACCGCCTGCCCATCTCGACGTCATTCGTCAGGGCGGACCCCCGCGAACTCTTCTTCCTGACCGTCAAGGGCGACTCCATGGTGGATGCGGGCATTCTCAGCGGGGACTACATCCTCGTGAAGCGGCAGGACACCGTCGTCAACGGCGAGATCGCAGTCGCGGTGATTGACGGTGAGGCGACGGTGAAGCGCTTCTTCAAGGAGAAGAACCGCATCCGCCTGCAGCCCGAAAACCAGTTCATGGATCCGATCTATGTGCAGGACTGCCAGATCGCCGGCAAGGTCGTCGGTGTGATCCGCCGCATATAGCAACGAACCCCGGCGCCATGCAGCGCCGGGGTTCGTCATGCCTGGCTACTTCTTGAGCCCCAGCACTTCGGACATTTTGTTGGGTCGGAAGCCGACCACCGGGGTGTCCCCGATCATCGCCACAGGACTCGTGAAGATGCCCAGGGCATGCAGTTCGTCGAAGAACGCCGGGTTCTCGGTGACGTTCCGTTCCTCATAGGCAATGTCCCGGTCCGACAGCCACTGCTTCAGGCTCTTGCAGTACCCGCAGCCGGTGGAGGTGTAAATCACAACAGGGGTCATGGTCGATCGCATCCTTTGCGAGAAATGTAACAGCATCCCTAGTTTGGACGAACTGCGACGTTTCTCTGGTACCCATGTCTATCATGTTCCCGGCCAATCCTGATACGCCAGCAGTTCTAACACAAGCTCCAGGACCCGTCCACGAACCCGGCGCACCTGCTCGTAGTATGGCTCATCGTCACCGCTGCAGCACGACTGCCACCCCGGCTCCCCGAGCCCAGAGAAATCCAGATACGTCGGGCGCCGTAGCAGCTCGTCCACCAGGTCTGCGTACAGCTGCCCCTGCCGCAGCCCACGCATCAGTCCGACCATTTCCGCCGCCCCGGCCGCAATCGCCCCGCCATCCGTTCCCGGCCCGACCGCCTCAAGGAATCGCAGGCGGAGGAACAGCGGGTGAAACCGCGGATCCAGAATCGCCCGCAG
>JAQBPS010000173.1 GCA_028287415.1 Bacillota bacterium
CGCAGCACCGCACAGGACATTCAGGGGCTGCGGGAGGCCAGCGCCACCGTGATCGGCAGCACCCGGTCGGCGGTGTCAGCGGTGGATCAGATCGCCGCTGTCATCGAGGAGAACACCGCCACGACCGAGCAGATGGCTGCCAGCAGCGACCAGGTTGGGGACGCCGTGCGGGACATCGCCGGCATCGCCGAGGAAACAGCCTCCACATCCCAGGAGGTTTCGGCGAGCGTGGAGGAGCTTTCCGCCACGACTGAGCATGTGGCGCAGACAGCACGGCGACTGAGTGATGTTTCAGAGCAATTGCGCCGCCAAGTCGAGCGCTTCCGCATTTAAGGCCAGAACAGGAGCCTCCGTGACGGCCATGACGTCAGCGGGGGAGAGGTGAGAGGGGGGCCCAGGACCAAACGCCACTGGCACTGCGACTTCAGCGCCAGTGGCGTTTGTGTGCGCCGGAGGCGCTCGCAGGTGCTTGTGCGTTGGAAAGCGGTTTATGTTAGTTCCGATCTCCGCCAAGATAAGGCGTGCGGTCCGCTGACTCACGCCACGGATGGGTTACGAGACGTTCAACCTGGTCAGCAACTGGCTCCATCCGCTCAGCAATCTCCCGTTCGCAGGTAGCGATGCCCTTTTGTAGGAAGTCAATGTGGTCAAGCACACGCTTCAGCATGAAACGGGTGTGAGCATTGACCCGCCCGTCTAGCGCCTGCTTCAGTGCCGCCTCTTTTTTCTTCAGGCGCCCCTTCGCCAGCTGAGCAAGCGTGCCTGCATTGCACTCTCCGTCGACCAGCCGGCTCACTTCTCCTGACCGGATCTGCACAAGGCTCTTACGGTAGCGAACGGCTTCCCGCAATTCCCGTAGATCCTGATTCGGAAGAAAGCTGGCCTTGAGCAGCCCGTGCTGCAGCAGATCGGCAATCCATTCAGCGTCGTTCAGGTCGGTCTTGCGACCAGGTACAGCCTTGATGTGTTGGGCGTTGACGACTATGACCTCAAAGCTCGATTCGAACAGGTTGAAAACAGGTTTCCAATAGACACCGGTGCTCTCCTTGGCCACGTGGGTACAGCCTGCTGCGGCAAGCCAGTCGGCCAGCTGCAGCAACTCTGGTGTCGTCGTCCCGAAGGTCCGAATCTCTTGATTCCGCTTCTTGCCGAGAGCAGGTGTGATGAGACAAGCAACCACCGTACGCTTGTGTACATCCAGGCCACAGCAGTGCGTGGAAATAACGTCCATGGTTTCCTCCTTTGCGACTGGCGTAGCGCCCGGGCAAATCTTGACATTCCCTTACGTGCTCGAAGCACAATCGATCCTGCCAGCGGGCGCCGGGTCCGGTTTCACGACGGGCTCAAAGGCACCATAATCGAATCGACCTTCGACGTCAATCGCAATGAGTATTGCCAATTTAAACACGTATACCGAGAAAGAATATATTTTAAGATGTCCGGATCAACGTAATTCGTTAAATCCGTGACTATAAAAAGTATTAATTACAGGGGGACAAAACGCCGATCCCGAAAGGCAGACTCACCTCATTTGCCTTCCGGAATTTTGTCCGGTATCATGGAAGTTAATGCCGACGCAGGGATCAAGCACCGACAGGTCGAATAATGTAGGGTTAAGACCTGGTACTAAGCGCCTGATTCAGAGGGGAGACTGCACGTCATGGGTCTGATGACTGGGAAGAAGTGCCTCATTATGGGCGTAGCCAACAAGCGCTCGATCGCGTGGGGCATTGCGCAGAGCCTGCATCGTGAGGGCGCCGAACTGGCCTTCACTTACGTGAACGACCGGCTCAAGGAGAACGTGGATGAGCTGGTGCAGACGCTGCCCGGGCACGAGCAGATGCCCGTTTTGCCGTGTGACGTCAGCTCGGAGGAGCAACTGGCGGGCCTGTTCGAAAGCCTGGGCCAGACCTGGGGGAAGCTGGATGTGCTGGTTCACTCGCTCGCCTTCGCCCGCACCGAGGACCTGAAGAAGTCCTTTATTGATATCGACCGGGAGGGCTATCGGATCGCCCATGAGATCTCGGCCTGGTCCCTGATCGGCTGCGCCAAGTATGCCCATCCGCTGATGCTGGCCGCCGGGGGCGGGTCGATCCTGACGCTCTCCTATCTGGCCGCTCAGCGGTACATCCCCAAGTACAACGTAATGGCATCGGCTAAGGCCGCCCTGGAGTGCAACATGCGGTACCTGGCGGCGGAGCTGGGGCCGGAGAATATCCGCGTCAATGCGATTTCCGCGGGCCCCCTGAAGACCCTTGCGGCCAGCGCCGTCGGCGGCGTCAGCATTTTGCGGGACCACTATGAGGAACGGGCGCCCCTGCGCCGGAATGTTACGATTGACGAGGTCGGCGATGTCGGCCTGTTCCTGGCGAGCGACCTCTCGCGGTCGGTCACCGGCCAGACCATATACGCTGACAGCGGTTTCAACATTCTCGGCGCGTAAAATGTATACACGGACCACCCACAGCCCCGCCGAAACCCGGCGCCTGGGCCGCTGGCTGGGCGAGCGGCTGCAGGCCGGCGACTTTGTCGCGCTGGTGGGCGACCTCGGCGCGGGCAAGACCCATCTCTCGGGCGGCATTCTCACCGGGCTTGGTGTGGAGCGCACCGGCGGCAGCCCTACCTTCACGCTCCTCTGGGAGTATGAGGGGCGCCTGCCCGTCTACCACTGGGACGTCTACCGCCTGCACAGTCCCGACGAGCTGGACGACCTGGGCTATGAGGAGTACTTTTATGGCGACGGGGTTAACCTCGTGGAATGGGCGGACCGGGTTGCGGCGCTCTGGCCGGAGGAGTACCTGCGCATCGACCTGACCTACGGCCCCGGCGAAGAGGAGCGGGTGCTCACCTTCGCGGGCACCGAGCGGTACGCGAAGCTTCTGGAGGATCTGAACGATGCGGATTTTAGCGCTTGATACGGCTACCACCGCCTGCACGGTGGCGGTGGCCGACGGCGATCACATGCTTGCGGAACTGACTCTCGAGGTGCCGCGTGCTCACAGCACCCGGCTCATGCCGCTGATCGCTCAGGCAATCGGCGACAG
>JAQBPS010000202.1 GCA_028287415.1 Bacillota bacterium
GCCATGTCGTACTCACGGCCGGCAGATGAGATCGCATCGAAATTCACAGGGCTCAGGTCCAGGGCCTTGCCGTCGGCGATCGTCACCAACTCAAACTTAAACCGCGCAGCAATGTATTCCATGCCTGCCTTCGGCTCACCGTTGAACATGTTGGCAGCCTTGATCTTCTGCCAAGCTGCATCACCCCGTACCGTCTCCAGCAGTGTTACTTTTGCGGTGTACTTGTCAAGAATGCCATCGACGGCCACGGTAAGTGCGGACCCAGCCGGTGCGGGGTTTGACCGGCTTGAACCAGCACCCCCCTCGGGGGCTGGACTGGGAGTGGAGCCGGCCGAGAGCTTGGCGTTCAGTGCGGCGAGATCCGCCTTGAGCTTTGCGTTCTCAGCCTGGAGCTGGGCTGCGTCCGGCGCTGTGATGGTGGCAGTGTAAGTCGCCTGATCCCAGGTGACCGTGCCGCCGACAGCCTCCCCGATCGCCCGCACCGGCGCCATGCTGCGCCCTTCGACGACTACACCGGGCACAGACAGCGTCTTCCCGTTCACTACGACCCGGACCACGGGGAGACCACCGAATGTCTCCGATCCAGCAGCCACTGCGGTGCCAACGGCTAACACAGTGACTATGAGGCCGGCCACAAGGGCCTTACGCATACGCTGTTCCTCCATCCACGAATTGTTCGGATGCGTCCTATTATACATACATCCGGGGCAAAAATGAAACCCGAGCTGCCAGGGCGGCAAGCTCGGGTTTTCACTACAGGTCCGTCAAAATCTCCGGCCCATTCTCCGTGATCGCCACCGTGTGCTCGTACTGCGCACACAGCGAGCCATCCACCGTGCGGGCCGTCCAGCCGTCCGCTTCAATCTTGGACCGCCAGTCGCCCAGCGTGATCATCGGCTCGATGCAGATCACCATGCCCGACCGCAGCCGGGCGCCCTGCCCTGGTTCGCCGTAGTGCGGGACCGTCGGCGACTCGTGCAGCTCCTGCCCGAGCCCATGCCCCGTAAACTCCCGCACCACGCCCAGGCCCTCGCCCTCGGCGTAGCTCTGGATCGCATGGCCGATATCGCCCAGTCGCTGATCCACCCGGGCCTGCTCGATGCCCAGGTAGAGAGACTTGTATGTCGCCTCCATCAGGCGCTGCGCCTCGGGCGAAACCTCGCCGACCGCGTAGGTCCAGCCCCGGTCGCCATGGTAGCCCTTGTAAAACGCCCCGATATCCAGCGTGACAATCTCACCGTTCTTCAGCCTGTGACTGCCCGGGAACCCGTGGCAGATCACATCATCAATCGCGACGCAGATGGCGCCGGGAAAGCCATTATAGCCCTTGAAGCTGGGCGTGGCGCCGTGCTTGAGAATGATAGACTCTACGAACCGGTCCAGCTCCCGGGTGGAGATGCCCGGCTCGATCCGGTCTGCCAGTGCTGCGTGGCACTCGGCCACGATCTTACCGGCATCCCGCATGATGGCGATCTCACGGGGCGACTTCAGCTTGATCAACGAAGGGACGCCTCCTACCTGCGAAACGGTTTGTTACCACCGTAGCAGTAACCGCAGCGCACTGCAACCCTTAGCCTTCCCGCTTCAGCCAGCGGGCGACGGCGATCTCCCGCCGAAAGCCCAGCCCACGGAAAAGTGCGACCGCCGCCGCGTTCTCCAGCCGCACCGCAAGGCCCAGCCTGCCGGGCCGCTGCGCCCAGAACTGCCGGACGGACGCCGCCACGAGCGCCTTGCCCAGCCCGTGATGACGGGCGTCCTGCGCAACGCAGAGGTCATGCAGGCTGGCGGCAGCCGCATCCAGTCGGATCATGCCCCGTACTTCGCCGTTCAACTCTGCGACCAAACACGTTGGCAGCAGCGCCGCCCATTCCTCCTGGCTGATGCGCTGCGTGGGGAAGCAGTCCTGGGTAAGTGCGACGATCACATCCAGGTCGCCGTCGTGAGCAGGCCGAACAACCGGCGCCGCCACCGGCCTGACCGCGACAATACCCCCCACCTCCGGCCTGACCTCGACAAGCTCCCCCGGGTGGACCCACATCAGCAGCAGTTCCGGATGCTCCTGATCCCGCTGATACCCCCGCCACTCGGCCCAGGCAGAGCCCGACCGGTTGCCCAGCCCGATCAGCATCGAGCACGCCTCGGCGCCGTGCTGCCGGGCCATCGCCTCCACCCGGCCGGCGAGCCATGCCCCGATGCCGTGCCCCTCCACCGCGACGAGCGGCCCATAGACCGCCGCCTCGCCCTCGCCGTTCAGCGCATAGCCCGCAACGCCCACGATGACGCCAGAGCCATCTTCGGCCACGATAAACTCGCGATTATCCAGCGCGGCGATCTCCGCCGCCACATCATTCACACTCTCCCAGGCGGGCCGGCCGACCAGCGCACCGTGGGCAGCATCAGCAGCTATGGCCGCCACCGCCGGGTAGTCGGCGGGAGTCATTGAGCGAATGGTAGTCATCGCAGTGCCTCCTTCTTCCGAGCCGTCCCTGATCAAGGGAGGGACAAAGGATATTCCACGCTCGTTCCGGAATTCCTCCTTTACATCAATTCTGCGATCCCCGAAACGAGAGGATTCCGCAGATGGGAGGGCGAACGCTTCAGCATGCTAAAGCAATTGGTTGACTATCATACGCACACAACCCGGTGCGGCCATGCGACCGGGACCATGGAAGCGTACGTCGAGGCGGCCATCGCCGCCGGTTTGAGCGAGATCGGCTTTTCCGACCATATCCCCATGTACTGGCTGCCCGAGGCGAAGCGGGACCCGGGCATCGCCATGCGCATGTCGGAGCTCGAGGAGTACGTGGCCGACGTGATCCGGCTGCGGGAGCGCTACCGGGAGATCCCGATCCGGCTGGGCCTTGAGGCTGACTTCATCCCCGGCCGGGAGGCGGAGCTGAGCCGGCTGCTGGAGCCCTACCCGTGGGACTATGTGATCGGCTCCGTCCACTTCATCGGCGAGTGGGATTTCGACAACCCCGCCAAGACGAACCGCTACGCCGAGTGGGACATCTCCGAGCTGTACGCCAAGTTCTTCACCCTGGAGACGATGGCGGCGAAGAGCGGCCTGTTCGACATCATGGCGCACATCGACCTGATCAAGAAGTTCGGCCACAAGCCGTCCCACGACCTGGGCCGCGTCTATGCCGATGTCGCTGCGCAGATCGCCGGTGCGGGCGTGGCGATCGAGCTTTCGACCGCCGGGCGCCGCAAGCCGGTGGGGGAGGTCTACCCGAATCCGCTGCTCCTCAAGGAGTGCTGCGACCGGGGCGTGCCGTTGATCATCTCATCGGATGCGCACAGCCCACAGGAGGTGGCCTGGGGCTTCGCGGAGGCGCGGGCGCTCGCCCTCGCCACCGGGTACACGCAGGTGTGCCGGTTCGAAGGGCGCAAGCGGATCATGCAGCCGCTATAGCTGCCAGACGCGGACGCGCAAGCGGGCACCCCCTCGGGGATGCCCGCTTCTTTTGTACGAGGTGCTTAGATTCCCGGGTAAGCGGCGATGCCGGGTCCTCCGACGGGAGTCGGTAATGCGGAGGGAACGGTCGCAACCGTGGTCACAGGTACTGCGTATTCGTACACACGATAGACCGTGGCGTTCGCGGCTGGGTAAGCGGCAAAGCCGGGAGCCAGGGCGAGATCGTTCGCACCCGCCTGGGCACCTATGAACGGCGACCATGCAGGGATACCGCTTCCGAAAAGCATCTGGTGCACCTCCTTCCCTCTTCAGGGTATGCACTTGACATAAACGCTGGTGACGCGGGGGCGGCGAAATCTTGCGACTGCCGGGCCGACCTGGGAAGCTCCCCCCTTCAGATATACGGCTGGTGGCTGCGGTAGGTGTCTACCAGAGCGTCGAGGATACGCTGATTCTCATCGTCATCCACCGGGGCGGCGGCGCTCGGCCGGCCGATGTCGCAGGCCGCTGCCGGGCCCGCGTGGCGTGCGGCGCCGGCCTCGGGCTCGTAGGCGACCAGGGTGAGGCCGATCTCGTTCTCCAGGCGCTCGATCATCTGCATCTGCTCCGCCGAAAGCTCTGCCAGGCGATAAGGGGGCGTCATGCGGGGCACCTCCTGTTCACATGCCGGCGTGGGCCGGTCGTATCAGCAGGATGCCCTGAGTCAGCAGGAATATTGGGCTGGCAGACCAAACTATTGTCGGGAGAGGTGACTTACACATGCTTCATACCAGACTGTGCGACGTGCTTGGCATCCGCTACCCCGTGATCCAGGGCGGGCTCGCGTACCTGGCCCTGGCTGAGCTTTGTGCCGCGGTGGCGGAGGCCGGCGGCCTGGGCCAGATCACGGCGGCGACCTTCCCGGACGAGGCGACCCTGCGGGCGGAGATCCGCAAGACCAAGAGCCTGACAGCGAAGCCCTTCGCCGTCAACCTGGCCATGGGCTACCGGACGCTCGAATCGTATATCGATGTTGCCCTGGAGGAGGGCGTCCGGCATGTCAGCATCACCGGCGGCAATCCGGAGCCCTATATGCGCTATATTGATGAGCGGGTGCCGGGGGTCAAGAAGGTGATCCTGGTGGCGGGCATCCGGGCGGCCCAGAAGGCGGAGAGCCTGGGCGCCGATGCGGTCATCGCCGTCGGTTATGATGGCGGCGGCCACCTGGGCCGGGACGACATCGGCACGATGGCGCTCGTGCCCCGGGTCGTCGACAGCGTCAAGATTCCCGTGGTGGCCAGCGGCGGCATCATGGATGCACGTGGCCTCGTGGCGGCGCTGGCGCTGGGCGCCGAGGGCGTCGAGATGGGCACCCGGTTCGTGGCGGTGCAGGAGTGCCTGGCGCACCGGCACTACAAGGAGATGCTCCTCAGCGGCAAGGAGACGGACACGGTGATCATGGAGCGGACGATCGGGCGCCCGGCCCGGGTGCTGAAGACGGGTGGGGCGCAGCGGGTGCTGGATGCGGAGGCCAAGGGGGCGACGCTCCAGGATCTGCTGCCGATCATCTCGGGCAAGGTGAACGCACAGGGCGCCCTGGAGGGCGACATGGTGGAGGGCTTCGTCTATGCCGGGCAGGGCATCGGGCTGGTGGAGGATGTTCCGACGGTGGCGGAACTCTTTGAGCGGCTGGTGGGCGGGGCGGAGGCGATCGC
>JAQBPS010000205.1 GCA_028287415.1 Bacillota bacterium
TGGGGAGCGGATGCCGATTGGTGATGCGGGTGATGTGGGTGCTGGCAACGGAGCGCGGGCGCATCCATCGCCTGATGGCACAGCCCCCGGCGGACAACGGCAGCGAGCGTAGCAAGAACGAGCCATAGAAGCGAGCGCAAACGCCCCCCATGGCATGCCATGGGGGGCGTTTGTCAATCATTACTCGACGTCCGGGTAGCCCTCGGCCGTGTCATCGCCAAGCGCAACCCCACCGTACTGTGCAAACCAGTTGCAGATCCGCCGCACCCGGTCGATCATCCGACGCGGCTTGCTGACCGCATGCGACTCGCCCTGGTACACCACCAGCTCCGACGGGACGCCCCGCTTGCGCAGGCTGATGTACATCTGCTCCGACTCGACGAGCGGGCAGCGCCAGTCCGCTTCACCGGCCATGATCAGGGTCGGCGTCTTGACGTTCGCCACGCCTGAGGCCGGCGACGAGGCCCGGTAGACCTCATCGTTCTGCCAGGGCACCCCCATGTCGTCCTGCCACCAGAGGTGGCAGTCATCCGTGCCGTAAGACATGAGGTAGTTCCACATGCCGTGCTCGCTGACCGCCGCCTGGAACCGGTCCGTGTGGCCGATCGCCCAGTTCGTCATGATGCCGCCCTGGCTGAAACCCGTGACAAAGAGGCGCTTCGCATCCGCCCAGCCCCGGGCGACCAGCGCATCCACACCCGCCTCGAGATCGCCGTGCTCCTGCGGGCCCCACTTGCCCCGGATCGACTCGCAGAACGCCTCTCCGTAGCTGATCGAGCCATGGTAGTTCACCATTAGCACGAGGTAGCCGAGCCCCGCCCAGTACTGGCGCAGGAAGTGGAAAGCCGCGTTGTCGTAGGCCATCGGCCCGCCGTGGATCGAAACGATCAGGGGAGCGGGACCCGCCGACGGCGTCCAGCCGTGCGGCACCGCCACCAGCCCCTCCACCTCATCGCCGTTGCTGCCCGTGAACGTGATCCGCTCATAGCGGGCGAGGCTGCGCTCCGCAATCAGTCCCTCGTTGATGGCGGTCAGCCTGACCGGATCAGCGCCTGCAGCGCCGGCCACCGGCAGGGCGTACAGGTCAGGCCCGGTCTGCGCACTGTCCATGCCGACCACGATCTTGCCGCCGGCGACGGCGAAGAGCGGGATCTCCTGGAAGCGGTCGTCCGTGGCGATGAACGTGGTCGCGCCGCTCAGCGTAGCACGCAGCAGGCGGGTCTGGCCGCGGTCGCCGCCCAGCACCAGCACCGTGCTGTTGTCGGACCAGACGGCTTCGCTCATCATGATGCGGTCAAGGTTCGCGGTCAGCACCTGGTAGGGGCTCTTCCGGGCCGGCACCGGGTAGCGCCGGGCGTTCTCAGCCAGGTTCGCTGCGGGCTGCCCCGCGGCGATGTTCGGGACGATGCCCCCGATCTCGCTGAAACCCTCGCCCACGCAGGCGCTGAGGTCGGCGACCGCTTCACCCGCAGTGATGTCGATCGCGAGCACATGGCGCAGCTTGTAGCTGTTCTCCGGCTCCAGGCTGGAGATGAAGGACAGGTGCCGGGAATCGGGCGACCAGCGAAGGCCGAACGCGCTCACATCACCGAAGGTCAGCCTCCGGGACTCGCTGCCGTCGGGGCGGACCAGCCACAGATCACGCCGGCGGTTGGCATCAGCATTGCCCGTGCGGTTGCTGCCGAAAGCGATCCAGGCGCCGTCCGGGGACCACTGCGGCTCGCCCTCATCGCACGGGCCGTCGGTGATCTGCTTGACCGCCCGGCTGGCAACAGCGACGATGTGCAGGTGGGTGCGCACCTCATCGAGGAAGCCCTTGCCATCGGCCTTGTGCTGCATACGGCGCAACTGGTAGGGGGCCTTGTCGTCGCCGCGGATCGCCTCCAGATACTTCTGCTGGCCGTCCGTGGGCGTGCGGGCGGCGATCACCAGGCGGGCGCCGTCCGGGGACCAGCTGAAGCTGCTGACGCCCTCAGCGAGCGCCGTCACCTGCCGGGGCTCCCCGCCCCGCTCCAGGTCAAGCACCCAGACCTGTGTCTTCGGCTTGTCGTTCTTCGCCTGCTTGTCGTCGGGGGTCTGGCTCTCCCCGACCTCAAGCTCATGCTCACGGTTTGACAGGAACGCCAGCAGCCGACCGTCCGGTGAGAAGGCCGGAGCGCTGTCACGGCTCAGGGTGCGGGTCAGGCGGTGTGGGGCGGTCCGGGCGTCGGTGTCAGCGATCCACAGGTTCGTATAGTGGTCGTTCTTGGCCTTGCGGGCGCCCCGCTGCACGTAGACCGTCCGGCGCCCGTCGGGCGAGAGGGCAATCTCCGTGATTGAGTGCCACCCGTAATAGTCGGCCAGGCGAAGCGGTGTCCGGGTCGTCACGGATGTCATTAAGTCGGCACTCCCCTATCCATAGCAGATCGTCGTACGTCTATGTATATTAGTGTTTCATGTCACGCAAACCTGCTACACCAATATGGATACGTCAGCCTGCCAACGCGCCCGACGGTCGCCTCCAGCATGGGCCAGCATGACCAGGTTCGACAGATCCGCCGCGGACGCAATCTCGCCCTCTTCCTGGCGCTTGACCGCAGCCACGGCGGTCAGAAACTTCGCTACGCTGGCGAGCGGAAAACGTTCATGCTGACAGTACCCGGCGGGTGTGCCCGTGCCGGACCCCCATATCGATACCCCGATGCGGACGTCAACCTCGCGGGCAATCGCGCCAATATCATGTTCAAATTGGGCCTGCGGTGTCATCGGACCTCCTCCTCACGGCGGCTCGCCAGGGGACCGCGGAGCCAGTAGAATCTCCTGGTAGGACGTATTCGAAAAGTCGGTGCCTATACCTTCGCTGCCAGGAGGAAACACCGTGTCAGCGAATCGAGCGGCCCGCCCACAGCTTCAAGCTACATAAGTTTCAATTGTAGCAGGGATGTTTCGCCCCCCGATGGAATTTCATGATTGTTCACCATACCGCAGGCAGGGGGCTTGAGCATTCATGTCCAAGGCACGCACAGCTTTCGGATCCCTGGAATGGCGCAACATCGGCCCGCACCGGGGCGGCCGCGTCGTTGCCGTCGCCGCACACCCGACCCGGCCCCAGGAGTTCTACTTTGGCGCAACGGGCGGCGGCGTCTGGAAGACGCGCAACGGTGGTATGACCTGGCAGAACGTCTCCGATGGCTTCTTCAAGACCTCCTCCGTCGGCGCCATCGCCGTGGCGACTGCGGACCCCAACACCATCTATGTCGGGACGGGCGAGACCAGCATCCGCGGCAACGTCTCCCGGGGCGACGGCATCTACAAGTCCACGGACGGCGGCAAGACCTGGGCCCACCTGGGGCTGGCCGCGACCCGGCACATCGGGCGGATCCGGGTGCATCCGACCAATCCGGACCTCGTCTACGTCGCCGCCCTCGGCCACGCCTTCGGCCCGAACCCGGAACGCGGCATCTACCGCTCTGCCGATGGCGGCAAGCAGTGGCAGCAGATCCTCTTCCGCAGCGACAAGGCCGGCGCCATGGACCTCTCCATGGACCCCACCAACCCCCGCATTCTCTACGCCAGCTTCTGGGAGGGCCAGCGCTACCCGCACGCCCTGAACAGCGGCGGCCCGGACAGCAGCATCTACAAGTCGACGGACGGCGGCGACACCTGGACCGACATCAGCCGCAACGAGGGGCTGCCCAAGGGCACTCTGGGCAAGATCGGCATCGCCGTGTCGCCGGCGAATCCGGACCGGGTGTGGGCGATGGTGGAGGCCGAGGACGGCGGCCTTTATCGCTCGGAGAACGGCGGCGAGACCTGGAAGCTGGTGAGCGACAGCCGCGACCTGCGCTCCAGGGCCTGGTACTACACGCACCTGTTCGCTCACCCGACCGACGCCAACACCTGCTTCGTGCTGAACAACTTCTTCTGGAAGTCGACCGATGGCGGCGCCACCTTTACGCCGGTTGCGACGCCCCACCCCGACAACCATGACCTCTGGATCGACCCGACTGATCCCGAGCGGATGATCACCGGCAACGATGGCGGCGCCTGCGTCTCGTTCGACGGCGGCTACTCCTGGTCGAGCATCTACAATCAGCCGACCGGCGAGTTCTACCATGTGACGACCGACAGCCGCTTCCCTTACCGGGTCTACGGCGCCCAGCAGGACAACACCACGCTTTCCGTGCCCAGCCGCACGATCCACGCCGCCATTACCGCGCGGGACTGGTACAACGTCGGCGGTGCTGAGAGCGGCTACATCGCTGTGCGACAGGACAATCCGGACATCATTTTCGCGGGCAGCTCCGGCGGCGGCGAGGGCGGGCGCATTTCCCGGTACGACCACGCCACCGGCCAGGTGCGGGAGGTGGCGGTCTGGCCGGAGAAGACGGCCGGCCTGGCCTCCAGCGAGTACAAGTACCGGTTCCAGTGGACCTCGCCGATCCTCCTCTCCCCCCACGACCAGAACGTGCTCTACTCCTGCGGCAACCGGGTATTCCGCTCGACGGATGAGGGCGAGAGCTGGACGTGCATCAGCCCGGACCTGACCCGCAATGATCCCGAGAAGCTCGGCCCCTCCGGCGGCCCGATCACCAAGGATCACACGGGCGTCGAGGTCTACTGCACGGTCTTCGCCTTCGCTGAGTCGCCGCAGCAGAAGGGGCTGCTCTGGGCCGGGTCGGATGATGGCCTGGTCCACATCTCCCGTGACAACGGCACGAGCTGGCAGAACGTCACGCCCGCCGGCCTGCCGGAGTGGGCGCTGATCAGCATTATCGAGCCGTCGCCGCACGACCCGGCGGTGGCCTACCTGGCCGCCACCCGCTACAAGCTTGATGACTTTCAGCCCTATCTCTATAAGACGGCTGATTATGGGCAGACCTGGACGGAGATCACCACCGGCATCCCTGCCGATGATTTCACCCGGGTGATCCGTGAGGATCCGGAGCGTCAGGGCCTGCTGTTCGCGGGCACCGAGTCCGGCATCTACGTCTCGTTTGGCGACGGCAACCAGTGGGAGCCGCTCCAGTTGAACCTGCCGGTCGTGCCGGTCCATGACCTCGTCATCAAGGAGAACGACCTGGTCGTGGCCACCCACGGGCGGGCCTTCTGGATTCTCGATGACATCACCCCGCTGCGCGCGCTTGCCCAGCACGCCGTCACCGGTCCGGCCCACCTGTTTGCGCCCCGGGACACGGTCCGCTTCCACAGCGGCCCGTTCGTCATGGTCGCGCCCGGGCAGGCCATGGAGCGGCCGTTCGCGGCCATCGAGCTGCCCGGTGGCATGAGCCACTACCTGAAGACGCCGGGCAAGGATGGCCGGGCGCCGGCGTATGCCGATGCCGGTCAGAACCCACCGGGCGGCGTGCTGGTCAACTTCTGGCTCGCCGAGAAGCCCAAGGACGACACGGACGTGAAGCTCTCCTTCCTGGATGAGCAGGGCACGGTGGTCGCCACGTACGCGACCAAGGCGGAGGATGATGCGTTCAAGCTGAAGGTGACCGAGGGGCCCAACCGCTTCATCTGGAATATGGAGTACCCCGGCGCCGAGAAGCTGTCGGACCCGGCCTACAAGCGTGGCTACGATGTCGCTCCGTTTGCCCCGCCCGGCGCCTACAGCGTCCGGCTTGAGATTGCCGGTGCGGACACCACTTGGCAGCAGCGCTTCCGGCTCCTCCCGGACCCGCGGAGCAAGGCGACGGCAGCAGACCTGCAGGAGCAGTTCGCCCTGGCCTGCAAGGTCCGGGACCGCATCAGCGACATTCACCGGGCGGTCAAGCAGATTCGCACGGTGCGGGAGCAGGTCGAGGGCTGGGTCGCCCGCAGCAAGGACGCGAAAGCTGCCGACAAGATCAGGGAGATGGCGGAGCCGCTCGGCAAGCGGCTCAGCAGCGTGGAGGGCGAGCTGATCCAGGTCAAGTGGCAGAGCAGCCAGGACGAACTCAACTTCCCGCCGAAGCTGAACGCCAAGGTCGCACACCTGGCCCGCATTGTCGGCGCCGGCGATTTCCGGCCGACCCGCCAGACTGAGCAGCTGTTCGATGAGCTGTCGGCCCAGGTTGATCAGCAGCTGGACCAGCTGCACACGCTGCTCGAGACCGAGGTGCGGAGCTTCACCGAGACCGTCCGGACCGCGGACCTGCCCCTGGTCAGCTGGAAGTCGCAGTAAAGCGGGGGCAATCTCATGCAGGCGCTGGTAAACCGACTGAATGCCCTGTGCGATGCGCAGCCCTTCCACACGGGCTGGTACCTGAAGCACCTGCGGACGGGCGAGGAGCATGACCGGCACGGGCACCTGGTCGTGCCGTCGGCCAGCACCCGGAAGATCGCCATCATGATGGCCGCCATGAAGGCGGTGCACGAGGGGCGCCTTTCACTCGATCAGCCTGTCACCATCACGGATCAGTACCAGTGGAGCAACTCCGGCACGTTCCAGCACTTTCAGCCCGGTTTCACGCTGCCGTTGCAGGACGTCATGACGATGATGATCATCGTCAGCGACAATGCTGCGACGGGGCATGTGGCCGACCTGGTGGGCCTCGACCACGTACAGGCGCTCTCTGAGTCAATCGGGATGAAGGGGACCACGCACAGGCACGGGGTGCCCCCGAACCTCGGCCGAGAGCATGCCGGCGACGCTACCAACACCACTACCCCCGCCGATGTCGGCCTGCTCCTGGACCTGATCCTCCAGGGCACCACGGACGCTGCTGCTGCGGCTCGCCTGGGTTCGACCCGGGAGTTGTGCCAACTGGCCATGCAGATCCTGCTGTGGCAGAAGCTGAATCAGCGGCTGCCCCTCTTCTTGCCGAAGACGGCCCGGGTCGCACATAAGACCGGGACAGGGGCCCGCAACTATAATGATGCGGGCATCATCTGCGACGAGGAGAGTCCCCTGTTCATCCTGACCGTGTATACGGACAACGTACCGCAAGATTTCCCGGATATGTCCGGCGCTGCCCGTGCGTCCCTGCTGATCGGAAACCTGGCCCGTGCCTGCTACGATGCGCTGAAAGCGTAAGCGCAGATCAGTCGCCCGAATGCCGAGGGACCCCATCGTAACGATGGGGTCCCTCGCAGCTTTGTCGCGAACAGGGCTACTTCACATCCCACTCGTAAATGTTCCAGGTTAAGCCCAATGCCGACTGCTTCACGTTGACCATCCGCTTCGAAACGGCCGCGAGCGTGTTGGGCGAGTAGAGGTAGACGAAGTTCGGATCGTCGTAGAGCAGCTTCTGAAGCTCGTCATACACCTGCTTGCGGGCATTGAACTCGGCGGTTACCAGACCCTTGTCCAGCAGCTCGTCCGCCTTCGGATTTGCGAACTTGCCGTTGTTGTAGACGGCGCCGGTCCGCACCAGGGAGGTGACATCCGGGTCGAGCAGGCTCGACCAGCCGACCAGGGAGAGATCGTAATCCTGCTTGGCACGGCGGGCCTGCAGGGTCGGGAAGTCCATCTTCTGGACCTGGACCTTCACGCCGATCTGCTGGAGGTTGGCCATGATAATGTCGGCCGACTGCTCACGCACCATATTGCCGAGCGGGACGAGGAGGGTCAGGTTTCGGTTGAAGTCCCAGCCGGCCTCCGTCAGGAGTTGCTTCGCCTTGTTCGCGTCGTAGTCCCGGATTTTGATCGTCTTGTCCTGGTACTTGTAGAGGCTGGTGTACGGCCCCTCGATGATCTGGCCATTGCCCTTGAGCAGGTTGTCGACGATCAGCTTCCGGTTGATGCCATAGACGAACGCCTGCCGCACCTTCGGGTCCTTGAAGAAGTCCCGCCCGAAGTTGAAGTCCATGAACTGCCAGCCCTTGCTCGCGAAGCTTACGGCGTCGACGTTCTCCAGCTTCTGCACCTTGTCCCAGTCGGCGATCGGCACTTCGCCGATCCCGCTGCCGGCCGTCATGTCGATCTCGCCCTTCTGGAGGGCCGCGACGGCGGTTGTCGCCTGCATGATCCGGATGTAGACGTTCTCCAGCTTCGGCTTGCCCAGGTAGTAATCATCGTTGCGGACAAGCTGCACGTACTGGGCCTGCGCATACTTGCCGAACTTGAAGGGACCCGAGCCGACCTTCGGATCCATGAAGAAGGGGTTCTTGTCGAAGTCTTTCGGCGCCACGGCGCCGAGGATGTGCTCCGGCAGGATTGGCATGGCCGTGCCGAACTTTTCCAGGACGGCGAGTGGGTCCATCGGTGCCTTGGTCGTAATCACCACCGTCTGCTCATCAACGGCCTTGATCCCCTCAACCGCCGCCCCCGTGGACTTGCCGTCGGCGTCCGTGCCCTTGAGCAGGGCAACGTAGGCGCCACGGTTGTTGGGGATCTCCTTGTTGGCGATCGTGTTGACGGTGAAGAGGACGTCCTTCGCGGTGACCGGCTGGCCGTCATGCCACTTCGCCTTTGGGTTCAGGTGGAACGTATAGGTGGTGTAATCCGGGCTGATATCCCACTTCTCGGCCAGCCGGGGCACGAAGTCACCCTTGTCGTTCCAGGTCGCCAGGCTGTCGAACATGATGCCGATCGGCAAGCCGCCGTAGTTGGAGTCGGTATTGATCGGGTTGAAGTTGTTCGGGGCGCTCCACATGGCGATGGCGACGTCGCGGTTCTGCTTGGCTGGGGCCGAGGCCGGGGGCGGGGTGGGCTCGTTCGGCGTCGGCGTTGGCGCACCGCTGCGGGCGCACCCGGCCATGATCGCCAGCATGGCCACGGCGGACAGGAGCTTCAGTGGACCGCTCATGCACTCAGTTCCTCCCTTTGTGGATCACAGGTTCAATCGAGGATCCAGTGCGTCACGCAGCCCGTCGCCGACAAAGTTCGCGTCATTACAGCAGTGAAGGAGTTAGGTATTATAACAAATTTAGTGTATTCAGTTCATATTGTCAACGATAAGAGCGCCGCGCATGAAAGGCCGCGGCCTATCCGGTCGCAGTTTTTGAGCAAGCCGAAGGACCCCGTCTCGAAAAAAGACGGGGTCCTTCGCTCAATGTTGCCGCGCTATGCAGCGCATCACCGCTCCAACCTGCTCACGCACCCAGGGCTGCGACCGCCCCGTCCAGGACTGCACAAACCTGGTTGCGGGCCCTGACCAGCCCGACGAGCAGATGCTCCGCCTCATCCGACCCGTCCGGGCTCCGCACCAGCCGGTCAATGCCCGCCAGCACCGGCACCGGG
>JAQBPS010000235.1 GCA_028287415.1 Bacillota bacterium
GAGCACTACATGCTTCTGCTCGAGCGCCAATGACAGACAAAAACGGCAGCCCGTGATGGGGCTGCCGTTCGTGTTACTCTGGCTGTGATTCCTGGCGGTTGATCATATGGCCGGCAGTAAAGGAGAGACGCTGCCAGACCTGTTCACGCACTTCCCCCGCGACGCCCACCTCGTCAAGCGCAGCCGCCATGCACCGCAGCCAGGCTCGGGCCCGCCGTTCGTCAACCGGGAAGGGCATATGGCGGGCGCGCAGCATGGGGTGGCCGTGCTTTTCGTTGTACAGCGCAGGGCCGCCGAAAAACTGCGTCAGGAACAGATACTGCTTTTCCATGACCGCGGAAATATCTCCCGGGAAGAGCTCCTTGAGCTCCGGATCGGCCTGCACCCTGGGGTAGAAGGCATCCACCAGGCGGCGGATCGTATCGGCGCCGCCCATCTGATCATATAACGTCGTGTATTCCATGTGCGTATTCTACCAAACTGTGCTCTCCAAATCCAGCGCCGGGCACGGTACAATAGGCGGGGGGCTCGAACTCACGGTGGCGGGCGAGCCTGGGCTCGCCAGCGCACCGGCTATAAACCTGGAGGCATATACGTGAACCCTGTCCTACGCGAGACTCTTATAATTACCTTCTGGACATTCTGGACCTCCGCCGGTCTTGCGGCACTGGCTGTCCTTACGCTCCACTGGCCGCTCACAGTGACATATCTCATGGCTGTTCTCACGATTGGACCGGCCCTGGCAATTCTGCGGGGGCGAAACCGGGAGCAGGACCGCCTCGAACTGGGTGAGCGTGCAGGCGTGGAGTTGCTGTCCCTCATCATCCTGATCGTGATTGGATCGGTTGCTGCGCGCTATTTAGGTCGCTGAGCACCAAACCTGGAAGCATCATCCTCCGTTCTTATGAATGGGGGGTGGAGCGACATGCGGTATGCGGTTGCGATTGTGCTGTGCCTCGCACTGCTGGCGACGGGCTGCGCCGGGTCCGGCGGGTTCACGTTCAAGCAGGTGACGTACAGCCTGCACGGCGGCATCGGCGGGCTGGATATGGAGATGACGATCCAGCAGGACGGGAGCTACCAGGTGGCCGAGAAAGGCAAGCTGGGCAAGCAATACAGCCTATCTGTCTCGGAATTCCGGGCGCTGAAGCAGCTGCTGGCCAGCGTGGACTGGCCATCCCTGGCGCCCCGCTACACAGACCCCACCATCGCGGATGCCCTGTTTGAGGGCATCGTCGTCAAGGGCGCCGCCAAACGGGACTACACCACGGTGGTGGGCACGGGCGGGACGCCCCCGCCGGCACTGGCAGTGCTGCTGGCCCGGCTCCAGGTGATCCTGAAGGAGCACCGGCCCGAATAGGCTCACACCCTCTGGAACAGCTCCTCGGCACAAACAAGAAACCCGGCGCATTAGCGTCGGGTTTCTGCTATTCACGGGATGGAAGGGCAGGGGGGCAACCCATTCCGGCGCGGCATTCGAGTCATGTAGAGGTAGAATTATACATTCCCTTTCGCTGGGGCTAAGCTGAAAGTAGAAGAGATCGACAAGTCCTCAGCGGAAGGAAGGGGTGCTTGTGAAGAAGTTCGAAGAGGCAATTGTGAACGAACTGCTGCACATCCTATTGCTTCTCCGAGTGGGTTCGGTGATCGGCTTGCTGGCGCTCTTCTGGTTCACGCCCATGCCCTGGAAGGCGATTGTGATGGCCCCATTCGTCGGTGGTCCGATCATGGCCCTTTCGGTGCAGGTGTGGCACAGGCTCCAGGGTCCCGCTGCGGACATGCTCTCCCCCGCTCAGGACGCTGAACTCCGGCGGGTGCGAGCTAAGATGCAGCAGTACCGGCTAGCGCATCTGGCCAGTGCTCCCACCGTAACTGATGGGTCAACTGCTCCACGGATGCCAGTGCCAACGGCCGTTTA
This sequence comes from Bacillota bacterium, assembly GCA_028287415.1. Classification (GTDB taxonomy): domain Bacteria; phylum Bacillota; class Sulfobacillia; order Symbiobacteriales; family Symbiobacteriaceae; genus RYN-353. The sequence continues at coordinate 1,919 of JAQBPS010000235.1, forward strand.
TTCCGTTTAGCCGCTGAAAAAGGGTCGGCCAAACAGCCCCGGAACAGGCGTCTCCTGCTCCGGGGCTTTCGCGGGTGGGAGGGGCTGAACACGCGATTGCCGAAATGATTGAGCAACTACATAACAGGAGGGTTTGGCGATGGATATCAAGGCAATCTGGTTGGAGCAGCTCAAGGGCGAGCGCCGCATCACCCGGGAGACCATTACCGCCATGACCGACGGGGACATGCGGTTCAAGGCCACCCCCGAGCAGATGAGTTTTGGCGCCCAGGCCCTGCACATCATTTCGTGTCAGGAAACGCTTATGGATGCGATCAATGGCAACGGGTGGAAGTGGGAGCGCGGCACCACCATGCAGTACTATCCCACCCAGGAGTCGATCCTGAACCGTATCGACTACGTTTACGCGCACGAGCAGGCGCTGTACGCCAACATGGAGATTGAGCAGTTCTTCCGGATGATCCCGACGGCCTGGGGTGCCCCGGAGCCGCTGATCCAACTGGCGATGGGCTTTCTCACGCACGAGGCTCACCACCGCGGCCAGATGGTCACCTACCTGCGGCTCAAGGCGATGAAGCCCGCGCAGTACTAGGTCTCCCGCTGCCGCTTGAGGAGCAATGCTGACCCCGCCAGCACCAGCCCCCCGCCCAGCAGCGAGGCCCCCGTGGGCACCTCCCCGAGGAAGAGGAAGGCGAAAAGCACCGCGCTGACCGGGTCCAGGTACGCCAGTACGCCCACATGCTGCACCTTGACGCGCTGGAGCCCCCAGAAGTAAAGGAACAGGGCCAGGGCGGTGTGCAGCACCCCGATTACCGCAAGCAACCCCAGGGCGCCCGCTGACATGGCGAGGGCATGGAGCCCGCCGGTCGCGAGAACGGCAGGCACAAGAATCGCCACCGCCGACAGGCATTGCACCAGCACCAGCGTGGCGGCCGAGACATCCGGCAGCAGGCGCGCGGTGATGGTCACCATGGCGTAGAAACAGGCCGCCACCAGCCCGTAGCCGATGCCAGCCACGTCCGTGGCGCTGAGGGTATGGCCGGGCTGGTACAGCATCACGAACACACCGCCAAATGCGAGGGCCGTGGCGAGCATCGTCCGGCCCTCCAGCTTTTCGCGCAGCAGGATCGGCGAGGCCAGCGCTACCAGCACCGGTGCGGCATAGTAGGAGAGCACAGCGTTGGTGACGGTGGTTGTGGCCACTGCCTTGAAGAAGAAAAGCCAATTGGTAGCGAGTGCGACCCCGCCGAACACGAGGAGGAGCCAGCGGCGGAGCCCCTGTGGGCTGCCAGCCTGCGCCGGCGTGGTCTCGGCGCGCCGCCGCTGAAACAGCAAGGTCAACCCGAGGGCCGCAGCGGCGAACAGCACCCGGTAAGTCACGGTGATCAGCGGGTCCTGTGCGGCCATGCGGGCAAAGATGCCGACACTGCCCCAGATCAGCATCGCTATAATGATGGCGAGATAGCCTTGCAGCAACGCGGGCGGGCCTCCTTCTCCGACAGGGAGCGTTTCCCGAGAGATTCGCTGCCCGGCTCGCCCTCCCTGCCGGAAACTCGTGATTGACGGCCTCGCACTGCTTGTGTCATAATGCCGACAATATCTCATCCGTTGATGGGGAGAGTAGGCAGCGGGCGATCGCCCAGCGAGTCCGGGCAGTGTGCAAGCCGGACCGAGTCGCCGTTGCTGAAGCGCACCCCGGAGGAGCCCCCCGAACGACCGCACCCAGCGGTCCGTGTAGGGTGCGGCCGGCTGCGCCCGTTACAGCGCGTCAAAGCGGCTCCGCAGGGCAATAAAGCCATGCGGGGCAACAAGAGTGGTACCGCGGGTTCGCCCGCCTCTTCATCAGGAGAGGCGGGCTTTTTGTTTTCCCCGGTTCGACAGGAGGATTCTGCGTATGTCCTACTTCCATCCTGATGTGGTCAAGGCGCTGGCCCCCCACGTGCCCATGCCGCCTGAGGCGATCGCCGCCCTGCTCACAGCGCCGCCCGACCCCGCTCTTGGCGATGTCGCCTTTCCGTGCTTTGCCCTGGCCAAGGATCTCCGGAAGGCCCCCCAGGCGATTGCGGCCGAACTGGCCACACAGGTTGCCGTGGCGGCCCCGCTGGCCGGCGTTTCGCCTGCCGGTCCCTACCTGAACTTCCGGCTGGACCGGGCGCAGGCCGGCGCCCGCCTCCTGACCGATGTGCTCGCACGGGGCGATGCCTGGGGCGACACCACAAGCGGCGCCGGCCAGACCGTCTGCATCGACTTCTGCTCCCCGAACGTGGCCCGCCGGATGCACCTGGGGCACCTGCGCTCCACCGTCATCGGCAAGGCACTGGTCCGGCTGCACCAGGCGCTGGGGTACAACGTCGTGCGGATCAACTTTCTCGGCGATTGGGGCACCCAGTTCGGCAAGCTGATCGCAGCCTGGCGGCGCTGGGGCGACCCCGCTGCTGCCGAGGTGGACGCAATCGGCGAGCTTCAGCGGCTGTATGTGAAATTCCACCACGCCGCCGCCGAGGACCCCGCCCTTGAGGAGGAGGGTCGGGCTGCTTTCAAAACCCTGGAGGACGGGGACCCGGGCGCCCGTGCGCTCTGGCAGTGGATCCGGGCGAAAAGCCTGGAGGCCACGGCCGCCACGCTCTCATTGCTCGATGTCTCCTTTGATGACTACAACGGCGAGGCGTTCTATGCGGACCGCAACCAGGCGGTTGTGCAGTTGCTGGCGGAGCGGCAGCTGCTTGTGGCCAGCGAGGGTGCGCAGGTCGTTGAGCTGGAAGGCATGCCCCCCTGCCTCATTCTCAAGAGTGACGGGGCGACGCTCTACGAGACCCGTGACATTGCCGCGGCAATGCACCGGGCGGAGGTATACCACCCGGTGCGGAGCCTGTATGTCGTCGACCTGGGCCAGGCGCTGCACTTCCGGCAGGTCTTCGCTGTGCTGAAGCAGTTAGGTCTGCCTGGCGCGGCCGGCCTTGAGCATGTGGGCTTTGGCGTCATGCTGGTCGGCGGCAAACGCCTGCGGACCCGCCAGGGCGACGTGGTCTATCTGGAGGATGTGCTGGACCAGGCGATCGCCGCCGCCCGTGCGGAACTGGAGGCCCGCAGCCCGGGCATGGCGGGGGCGGGGGCGATTGCCCGGGCGATCGGTGTCGGGGCGGTGATGTTTAACGACCTGAAGCAGCACCGGCATAATGATGTGGACTTTAACCCCGCCGAGGCGATCAGCTTTGACGGGGAGACCGGGCCATATATCCAGTACGCGCACGCCCGGTGCCGGAACCTCCTGCGCAAGGCCGGCGTCGGAGAGGGAGAACTCACAGTGGCGCCCCACGCGACCCTGGCCGACGCGGCCGAGTGGGCGTTGCTGACCGCCATCGGCGCGTTTCCGCAGGCGGTACGGCACGCTGCGGAGCGGTGCGAACCGCACCTGGTCGCCCGGTCCGTGCTGGACGTTGCCCAGGCACTCAGCCGTTTCTACCATGACTGCCCGGTGCTGCGGGCGGACGCTGATGTGCGGGCGGCCCGTTTGGCGCTGGTAGCAGCCGCGGCGACCACGCTGCGCCGGGGACTCTGGGTGCTGGGGCTGGAGGCACCGCCCATGCGTGACAACTCCGCAGAACGGGGTCCGGTCTGTTGATCTCGTAGGACGGTCCTACGGGATGCAGCTCTCCTTATATTGTACGCAGTTCAATCCGCCGCTTCCGTCTGGGCCCCTGGCCCCGGCTCGCCCCGCCGCACCGCGAGCATGCAGAGGAACGCCAGTCCCATGAAGCCGATGGCCATCGGGAAGAAGTACTGGTAGCCATATCGGTCAAATACCCAGCCGAAGAGCGGCGGTCCGGCGATGTTCGCACCGCTGGAGAACAGGTAGTAGAGGCCTGTGTATGTGCCGATCTGGCCTGGCCCGGCCATCTGGGTCAGCGTCGGGTAGGAGTTGATATTCACAAACGCCCAGGAGAAGCCAGCCAGCATGAGAAATAGCCGTCCGGCGCCCAGGTCCTGCAGCCTGCTCAGCAGAAAGTACGCGCAGCACATGCCCAACAGGCCAATGAGAATCGTCCATTTGCGGCCAAGCCCCTTCCAGCGCTTGCCGCCTTCGGCAAGGAACCCCGCCGGAATGGCCATCAGCAGGAACGCACCGCCCGAGAAGGTGAGCAGGCCGGCCACTCGGTATACTGGCAGCTGAAGATGCGCCGTGCCATAGGTAGTCAGCCACGTCTCGACGCCGTTGTAGGCGATGAACCAGAAGAAGATCGCTCCCAGCATCGCCAGGACACTGGGGTCGCTTACAGCGCCCAGCTTGATGCGTTCTGATTGCTCTGTCGCACCTTGCGGCTCGCGAATCCACAGCAAGAAGATCACGGCGACCGCCACAAGCAGTGCCGCCGCCGCGAAGAACGGGTAGCCGGGGTAAAGCCGGTAGAGCAGGGAACCGCCCGCGGTGGCTGTAATGTAGCCGAGTCCGCCCATGAAGTTGATGATGCCATTTGCCTTGCTCCGCAGTTCCGGGGGCGT
>JAQBPS010000260.1 GCA_028287415.1 Bacillota bacterium
GTGAGGCCGAAACTGTGCATGCCGTCACCATCGGCGAAGGCGAAGATGATGAACACCACGAGAATCGACAGTTGTAATAAGGCCGCTCCCCACAGCGGGGGCAGGTGCAGCCATCCGGCCAGCTGCCCGGCGGCGAGCCAGACGACTACGAAGCTGACCGCCATTGCGATCAGCCAGCCGACCCGTTTCCAGCGGCGCCCGGGGCCATCACCCCGATCTACGTACTCTTCCAAAACATATGCCTCCATTCGGATGTTCGACGGTGTAATATATAGATAAGTGATAACTATTTTATGCATAGTTTCGATTGAGTTATAATAAACTCCTGTGGTTTGCCCACGGCAGACGTGCAAGTAAGGAGCGGAGTGTCGTGTCGTCTCGTCCCACCTGCCCGTATTGCGGCGTCTCCGTCTCGCCGGACGCCCGCTACTGCGACCACTGTGGTACGCCGCTGACCCAACATACAGCCACACCGCCGCGCCGCCGCCGGGAGCGCCCGTCCGGCCGGATTGCCGCGTGGGTTTTTCTGCTTGTCATGCTGCTGGTCTTCGGCACGGGCACCATGGGCGGCTACCGCTACCGGGCCGGTCACTGGCCGCTGCTGCCGGTCCCGGCCTCCGTCATCGGAGCGACGCCGGACATGACCGGCATTTCGGTGCCGCTGACCAAGGCCGACAGTACGGTTGCCGGGTACCTCCGTGCGGTGGTATCGATCAACGTGCACGGACCGCTGGGCAATAAGGCGGGCTCCGGGTTCATCATCGACAATAAGGGGAATGTGGCGACCGCAGCCCATGTGGTGCAAGGCGCCCCGTGTGTGACCGTGCTGGACAGCAACGGGCGGACCCACCAGGGCACCGTCGTGGGCAGCAATGTGGCCTCGGACGTCGCCCTGATCCGGGTCCCGACCCTGGTCACCCCGCCGGCAATGCTGGGGCTGGGCGACTCCGCCAGCCTGAAACCCAACACCGACGTCTACGTGCTGGGCAACCCCAAGGGTCTGGGCAACGCCATTTCGCTGCCGGCAGTGATCACGCAGCTGCATGATCAGCGGAGCCAGGACGACGCTTACTTTGGCAACCTGATCAAGATCGGCGGCGCCGTGGTCAGGCCGGGCACAAGTGGTGGGCCGCTGGTCGACAAGGCGACGGGCCGTGCGGTGGGCGTTGTCAACATCGGCACGGACGCCGCCGTGGCCTGGGCCATGCCGGTGGAGGAAGTGGCGCCCCTCATCACAGAGTGGACGAGGCTCCAGGTGGCGGCGCCCTGCGCCCCGGTGCCCGCGGCGCGCACCACACCGGTGGTGCTGGCGACCATCACGCCACTGTCCGACGTTGACGGCATTGACGGCGCCGACCTGGCGGACGGGGCGCTGCTGGCCATTCGGGACATGGAGGAGACGTTGCGGGCCGCCGGCTTCGAGGTGACGCTCAAAACCATGGACGACAAAGGGTCGCCGGCGGTGGGCCGCGCGATGGCCGACGCCGCGCTCGCCAACCCGAACATGATCGGCGTTGTCGGCAGCCTCGACAGTCAGGTGACCTATGCCATTGCCGACGAGCTGAAGGACAGCGGATTGGTGGTGGTGTCGCCCACGGCGGGCGCCGACGAGCTGACCACGCGCGGCTGGCAGCATTTCAACCGCGTGGTCGCCAGCGCTCAGCGCCAGGAGCAGGCCGCCGCCCGCTACGCCAAAAACCGCCTGAAGACCGGCCCGGTATTCGTCATCACGGATGGTTCACCGGCAGGCGCCCGCCAGGCTGCCAGCTTTGAGCGGGCCGCCCAGACGATTGAGCTGCCGCTCGCCGGCCAGTACCGGATTGCGGCCCCGCTGAACTACCCGGACCTGCGCGAGAAACTGCTCGCAGCCAAGGCGGGGGCGGTCTACCTGACTGGCGGCAGCGACACGGCATTCCGGGTGGTGCAGGCATTCCGTGAGGATGGCATTACGCTGCCGATTCTCGGGGGCGATGCGCTCCTGGACGTGCGCTTCCCTAACATGACGGGCCCGGCTTATCAAGGCATTTACTTTACCCGCTTGACGGCGGAGCCCGGCCAGTCGTTCCAGAAGCACTTCGAAAGCGTTCTTGGCAGGCCGACACGCGGGTATGCCGCATATGGATACGATGCGGCCGCCCTGATCCTCACAGCCCTGGTCCGCCACGGTGAAAGTTATCCTGCCCAGCTGCCGGACCGGGCAGAGCTGGCGAAGCGGGTGCGGGAGACCCAGGGCTATCCCGGGCGGACCTCATCGGTCACATTTGATGTGGCGACCGGCGAGAACCGCACGTCGTGGGTTTACGTGTACGAGTGGAAGCAGGGCGTGCCGGAACTGCGCGAGAACCTCCAGTAGGAAACGGCGGTTCGGATAGCGAAATGGTGAACGGCGACGCCTGCATTTACATCTTATCTTCAACCCCGGAAGATGATATAGTCTTTTATACATCGGACATTTACCACGGTGAGCATTCGGCTGGACGGTAGCGGTGTCGATCTTGCGTATGGCGGAGGTGAGCGTGGTGGCCGAGTTGGAACGCGTCAGCGGTACGGATGATGAATCCGTGCTGATCGGCCGCTGTCAGGGGGGGGACCGACAGGCGTTTGAGGCGCTCTTTCACCTGTACCGTGACGACGTTTTCCGCTTTTCGTACCTCGTCGTTCGTGATGCAAGCCTTGCGCAGGATGTGGTCCAGGAGGCGTTTCTGAAGGTTTTCCGTTCGATCGAAAAATTTCAGTTCCGCTCCAGTTTCAAATCCTGGCTCTACCGGGTCGCGGTGAATGAGGCCATCACGCTGCTGCGCCGGCGCAAGGTCAAGGAAGACCTGGATCCGACGCCGGACTCACAGCGGGCGCAGAGTGCAGTCGGGGCCCGGGACTGGCAGCCCGAGGAGGCTGCTCTGGAGAGCGAGGAGCGCGCCGCACTCCGCTCGGCGATCGGCCAGCTGGACCCCGTACACCGCACGGTGGTGGTACTGAAGTACTTCCACGAGTTCTCTGACACCGAGATTGCTGCCGTCATCGG
>JAQBPS010000273.1 GCA_028287415.1 Bacillota bacterium
CCCGGTGATGGATCTCGTGCTCCATCACGTGGTAGACCAGCCAGTTCATCGTGGCGGCCGGGAAGTCGATGTACGGCATCGGGTACTTGCGGTTCAGCTCCGTCAGCGGGCTGTCACGAAGCCATTCCACCGTCGCCTTATGCACACGGTCCCAGAAGGCGATTAGTTGCTCCGCGTTTTCAAACTGCTTGGGATCCCAGAGAGTCTCCCACGGCTCCTTTTTCAACGCATTGCGGTAAATCCAGTGCCACTCCGAATCGACGATGTGAACGGCGAGCTCCCACGCGCTGGTGTGCCAACCCGGAGGCTTCCACGCGAACTGCTCAGGGGTAAGCTTGCGCAGTGCGCTCAGCGTGAACGGTCGCAGGTCGGTCTCCCAATGGCGGTATACGTCAAATGCAAGCATGGGCCGCCCTCCTTGCGCCTCAGCTACGGATGATCAGCATGCGCCGTCCATGATCGCCTCAAAGCGCTCCAGCGCGATCCGGTCCGCGACGGTGATTCCCCAGCCCGTGCGCGGGCTCAGCCGTTCAATAAACATCGCGGCGATATCAACTTGATGAGGATGCTCCCGGGCCGCCTCGAGCAGGTAGGTGGCCGAGAGGATATCAGCCATCAGGTTCAGCAGGCGGACGGCCTGCACCTCCGCTACGGCGGGCTCCGCTGCCGCCATGTGGCTCAGGGCGCTCCGGAAGGTATCGGCGGCACTGCCCACCGTGCTCCGTAACGGTACAAGCTCCGGCTCGGTCACCGCCTCCAGCCGGCTCTGCACCTCAGCGAGGAAGTCCGCCGGCCCCTGCTTGATCAGTACCCGCAGGCAGTCTAGTGCCAGAATATTCTCCGGCCCCTCCCACACCGTCAGCACCTGCGCGTCCCGCAGCAGACGGGGCATAACATACTCTTCAATATAACCGTTGCCGCCGAAGCATTCGATACCTTCCCTGGCCATGGCCACCGCCCGGTCTGCGGAACGTGCCTTGGCGATAGGGACCAGCAGGCGGTGCAGCGGCTCGCCGCGCTCGAAGCAGTCCGCCGCCCGGAACGCGAGCGCGGTGATCGCCTCCAGATCGACCAGCATGTGCAGCAGCTTTGCCCGCATCAACGGGTGCTGGTTCAGGGGCTTGCCAAAAGTGGTCCGGCGTGCGGCGTAGATCGCGGCCTCAAGGAAGGCCCGGCGGGCCAGCCCGGCCGACCCGATCGCGTTCATCACCCGGGAGAGGTTGATCGCCTCCATCATCACCTTGAACCCTCGCCCAGCCTCAGCGATCAGGTAGGCCTCCGCCCCCTCCAGGAGCACCTCGCCGCTGGGTACAGCAGTGACGCCCAGCTTCTCCTTCAGCCTGCGGATGCGGCAACGATTACGGCTGCCGTCGGGCAGGGTCTGTGGGACGAGGAAGAGTGCGAGGCCGGCCGTACCCGGCGGAGCGCCCTCCGGCCGGGCGAGCGCCAGTGCGACTGGCGCATCCGCGTTGCTGGCGAACCACTTCTCGCCCGTGAGGCGCCAGGTCTCCCCCTCTTGCCGGGCGACTGTGGTGATCGCACCGACATCAGAGCCGCCGGTCTTCTCGGTCAGCCACGTGGCACCCTGCGTCAGCAGGTCGGGGTCCGTTGCCGTCAACCCGGGCAGGTAGCGCTCCCGCAACGCGGCCGGTGCGAAGCGGTCGACTATCAGAGCGGTTGCGGCAGTAAGCACCACGGGGCAGTAAACGCCCGTCTCGGCCATGGAGAGCATGTAACCCATGGCGTAGGTCACTGTGGGCGGTATCGGCCCCGGCGCACCTGCGGGCTGCTGGTGGCGCCACGCGATGATACCGCTGCCGTACACATCCCGCAGCGTTTGGCGGTAGCCGGGGTTGTAGACAACCTGTGAGATCTCCTGCCCCTCGCGGTCGTACGCACGCAGCCGCGGGCGCCCCTCCTGGCGGTCCGTGTAGTCCGCCCGGGGCGAGATCTGGCTGCCGCACAGCGCCCCGAAGGCGGACAGGAGCGGGCGGGCCCCGGCCAACGCATCGGCTGGACAGTAACGGGCGACGGTCCTTTGCAGATTCCGGTCCGTCTCCCACCAGTTCAGTCCCTCACCCTGCCCATAACCGGCGTGGCGCACACGGATCCCTCCCTCTCTCTGCTGCGCTCCCATTCCTATGGGAAACTTCACGCAAATAGCCGTCTTTCCCTGCTTGGGTGCGGAAATGTCCATAGACAGAAGCCCCGTGACGGCGATGACGTCACGGGGCTGTCGAGGATTACTCAAAGGCGGGGCCGCCGAAAGGTGAAAGGGGGCAAGCTCAAAACGCCCTGCACACAGCATTTTAGCGTGCGGGGCGTTTTGTGCGCAGGTGCGGAGCTCAGCCCTCCTTTCACTTCGACGATAAAGCCCAAAAACGGGACGGCATAATGCCGTCCCGTTGGTATCATATGTCGTCCTCGCCTAGCCGGGCTTGACCCAGGAGTCAAGGTTCTTGGGCTCTGCGTCGGGATGCAGCGTGCGCATTTTCGCCAGCAGTTCGTCCGTGGTCTCAACGTGCTCCTCGTCGGGAATGATCGACTCGACGGGGCAGACGGAGATGCACTGGGACTCCCCGTAGAAGCCATAGCACTCGGTGCACTTGTCGGGATCGATCACGTAGATCGAATCGCCCGGGCTAATTGCTTCGTTCGGGCACTCGGGTTCGCAGGCGCCGCAGGAGATGCAGGTGTCAATGATCTTGACGGCCACGAAATGTTCCCCCTTACAATGAAAGCGAAATTTAACCGGCAAAACGGCTCCGCCGGTAAAAGATGCACCGGCAATCCAGGGGACAGAACCCCCCACCGTTTACTAGCATACCCACCCTCGCGGTACACCGTCAAGGGTTCCGACTACTTTTTATTGGATGGGATTGGATATCAATGAGAACGGTTCTCAGCGCTTTGTGAAAAACCGTCCATATAGTCTACCCTGTCCCAGCCAGTTTTATGCCCCGCCCTCAGCCTGGCGCAGCACAGCGACGTCATCGCCGGTGCGCAGCGGCGTCTCGGGGGGTACGTAGCGGCCATTAACGAGCACTGCGAGCTCCGGCTCGGTCAGCCCCAGCAGGGCGGGCAGGGCGCCGGCGGTCATCCCGTCCGGCACCGTCTCATCGCCCCGCCAGAGCCGCTGCTCCCGGAACGGCAGGTAAACTTCCAGGTGGATGGTCAGTCCGTGTCCCATATCCGGTCCAGCTCCTCGTCCGGCACGTCAAACGTGGCACCATGGGGCGCCAGCGCCTGCTCCCGCATCCACTCGGGGATGCGGTCGGTCGCCGGGCCAAGACCGGCCTTGCGGTTGAAAGCGACCTCGGTCCGGATCGTCGTCAGGGCCATATGGCGAACGTCGGCCTCCGACATCGGCTCACCGAACCGGGCCTCAAACATCGCTCGCATGTTAGCGGCCGATGTGCCGTAAACTGCTCGGGCAAAGTTGCAGAATCCAAAGATGTCGAGGATCGTCGACGTGATCTGGAACTCCTTGGAAAGCTCAACCTTCCCCTTCGGGTCGAGGTGATCGAGCTTTGCGCCGATGGTGTTGCCGGCCGTGTGGTCCGCACCCATGGGGCTGGTGGCGTAAGTCACGCCGTTGCCCTTGATCACGCGGGGGTCGTAAGCGGACATGACCTGGCCCTTGACGCTTGCGACCTCACGCACGCCAAGCACACGCCCGACGGTGGTGGCACCCGCTCCGATCAGTTTGCCCAGAACGGTGCCCTCACGCATCTGGCGAAAAATGTCGAGCACGCCTTCCACGTCGCCGAACTTGATGAGGCCCGCCTGCATGGCCACGCCGATCGCACCGCCGGTCTCGATGGTGTCGACGCCGAGCGCATTGCAGTTGCGCGTAAACTGGGCAATCGCATCGAAGTCGAAGATCTCCAGGTTCGCACCCAGCAGCGTGTTCGTCTCGAACTCCATGGAGGAGGCGACCTCCTTGCCGCCCTCATCTACCCAGACGTTCGAGCACTGAATGGCGCAGCCGGTCATGCAGGAGTGCGAGTTCTGGCCGCCCCGTGCCTTGATGGTCTCCGCCATCTGCATGCCGGTGATCGACTCAGTCGCCGCGTCCTGCCCCCGGCTGAAGTTCCGGATGGGGAGCCCGCCCAGCTTGTTGACCAGTTCGAGCGTGCCCGCCGTTCCGATCTTACGGTACCGGTCGATGGCCGGGCTCGTGGCGATCTCCTTGACGTAGCCCTTCGACTCGCTTCGCCACGCGGGCAGGTCGAACATGATCGGGGTCACATTCGGGCCGGGATCGAGCACGACAACCGCCTTGACCCGCTTGGAGCCCATAACGGCGCCCATGCCGCCACGGGCGTTCAGCCGGGTGGGCCGGCCCTCGGGGTCGGTGTTGGCGATGCCGGCCACGTTCATCAACTGTTCGCCGGCCTGGCCGATGATGGCGAGAGCCGCCTTCTTGCCGAAGCGCTCGAAGAGCCGGGCCGCGGTCTCGGTGGTGTCGAGGCCCACCAGGTCGCCGGCAGGCTCGAGGGTCAGGCTACCCTTACCAATGATCACGATCTGCCACTGCTCCGCCCGTCCCTCGAACACGACGGCCCGCAGGCCGTTCTGGGCCAAGCGCCACCCCGTGTTGCCGCCGGAGTTCGACTCCTTGATGCCACCCGTGAGGGGGCTCTTGGCGCCCGCGGAGATGCGGCTGGAACTGGAGACAACCGTGCCTGACAGCAGTCCTGGCGCAAGCACCAGCTTGTTGGACGGACCGAGTGCGTCGCAGGTGGGGTCTACCTCATCGCTGACAATGCGGGAGGTGAGTGCCCGGCCGCCGAGGAAGCGGTAAGCTTCCGGCAGCGATTCAAAGCGGTGCGTTCCCGCCCGCAGATCAATTCGCACCATCTCTTCCATGTGCATTCACCTCCGTTCTATTCCGTCGAGAATTGTAGCCATTGAGGTATGGCTACTCCCTGGCTACGGGTATGGTAGAATAAGAGAACTGATACATATGGAGGCGATCTTCGAGTGGCAAATAATGCTGAGGCTCCCAAGCAGCTCTCTCATGAGCTGGTCTCGTTCCTCCAGGGCCCGCAGCTCGTTCTCGTAACGACGATCGACGTGGAGACCAAGTGGCCCAGCAACAACGCGATCACCTGGGTCTATGCCAAGGATGCCGGCACCGTGGTCCTGGCGGCTGACGCCAAGGGCCGGGTGCTGAACAACATCAGGGGCGATGAGCGGGTGCTGCTAACGGTGATGGCCCACGGGGCCTGCCACACCATTGAGGGCACCGCCAAGATCGTCCGGGAGGAGATCGAGGGGGTCTCTCTGAAGCTCGGCCTTGCCGGGGTCAGCGTGCGCACCGTGCGGGACGTCACGTTCTGGGGTGGCAAGATCACCACCGAGCCGAAGTATGACGTTACCTATGACAAGAGCCTGAAAGAGAAGCTGGACAGCGGCGTGTTCGCCGCCATGAAGACACTGTAAGACCCGCTTCAAGTAAAGCCCCGGAAGGAGCCGGTGATCCAATGAAGTTAACGCAGCGCACATTAGGACGCACCGGTCACGCAGTGACCTTCATCGGCTTCGGCGCCCTTGAAATCGGCCGCGACTGGGGACTCGGCGGGGAGACCGACCGGGTCAAGCCGGCGGAGGAAACGGCAGGCGCCGTCCTCAATGGCGTGCTTGATCTGGGCGTCAATCTGATCGACACGGCGAGCGCTTACCACTTCAGCGAAGAGCGCATCGGTCGACATGTGGCCGGGCGCCGGGGTGAGTACGTACTGACGTCGAAGTGCGGCGAGCACACCGGCCCGAATGAGACATGTTACTACGATTTTGGCTACGAAGCCATTCGGAACTCGATCGACCGATCCCTGGCACTGCTCCGGACCGATCGCATTGACGTGATGCAGATCCACTTCGGCCCGGAGCCCGAGCAGGTCCTCGATGACGGTGAGACCGTGCAGGCGATGCTGGAGGCGAAAGAGACCGGCAAAGTCAGCTTCCTCGGCGCATCTCCGCCCACGCATCTGATCCGGCGCTGTATCGACCTGGGCGTCTTCGACGTGCTTCAGGTGGCATACTCGCTGGTGGACCGGGAGGCCGAGGCGGACATCGCCCTGGCCGCTGACAAAGGGATCGGCATTCTGATCCGCAGCGGCTTCGGGGGCGGCCTGCTGACCCCGCGGGTGCTGAAGCGGCCGGACCTGCTGCCCCGGGTGCAGCCTTACCTGGACCTGCTGGGCGGCGACGCTGAGCAGCTTCCGGCCCTGGCGCTGCATTTCCTCAAGCGGAACGCCGGGATCTCGTCGGTGCTGGTGGGTACCAAGAGCGTGGAGCACCTGAAGGCGAATATCGCTGCAGCTGAGGCGCCCTTCGATGAGGGGCTGGTGGAGGCGGCGCTGCATGTTGGCCAATAGCTATCGTCTCTGGAGACACGTCGGGCTTTTGCCCGACGTGTTTTTGCGTGCCGGGAGTGGGCCGAGGCTAATCCCCATGCGAGAGCGCCTTGATCTTACGGCCCATGCGCGCACACCCGTACCCGAGCAGCACGACAAGCAGCGCCTCAAGGGCCACGACAGAACTGACGAATATTGTCATGCCGCGGGCGTCCGCCGAGCGCAGGTTACTGAGATTAACCAGGGTGAGGGGCAAATTTAGTAGCAGCGCTCCGCCCATGAGTCGCTGGATGCGCTGGTAGTGCTGTT
>JAQBPS010000293.1 GCA_028287415.1 Bacillota bacterium
CTCCATGTAGAACGCCTTGATCTTCGTCGGGAATTTCTCGACGAACACGGGCTTCTCGAACTGCGACGTGATGGCGGTCTCGTGCGGTGCGCCGAAGTCCTCGCCCCACGGGATCGGCTCCCACTCATCCTCGGGCTTGTGCAGCTTCTGGAGGAGTTCGACCGCCTCGGTGTAGGTGATGCGCGGGAACGGCGCCTTCACCTTCTCGAGCGCGGTGATGTCGCGGCCGATCGTCTTCAGATCATCCGCACGGCGCGTCAGCACCCGCTGCACAACGGACTCGATCATCTGCTCCTGAAGCACCATGTTCTCCTCATGCGTGAGGAAGGCGGCTTCCGGCTCGACCATCCAGAACTCGATCAGGTGGCGGCGGGTCTTGGACTTCTCAGCACGGAAGGTCGGCCCAAATGTGTAGACCTTGCCGAGGGCCGCGGCCGTCGCCTCAACGTACAGCTGGCCGGACTGGCTGAGGAAGGCCGGCTCATCGTTGACGTACTTCGTCTCAAAGAGTTCGGCGCCACCCTCAGCCGAAGTGCCCATCAGAATGGGCGACTCGGTCAGAATGAAGCCCTGGTCCTGAAGGAACTGGTGGATCCCCATCGTGATTTCATTGCGGATACGGAGAATCGCCGCCTGCCGGTTCGACCGGATCCACAGGTGGCGGTTGTCCATGAGAAACTCGACGCCGTGCTCCTTCGGCGAGATCGGGTACTCCTCAGCCACCTGGATGATTGCGAGTTCCTTGACGCCGATCTCATAACCGCCGGGCGCCCGATCCTCCTTGCGGACCGTGCCGCGGATGATCAGCGACGACTCCTGGGTCAGGCTCTTGGCAGCCTCGAAGACCTCAGCCGGCACATCCTTGATAAAGACGACCGCCTGGCATAGGCCAGTGCCATCGCGGAAAATAATAAACTGGATCTTACCGCTGGAGCGGTAGTTGCTAACCCAGCCACGAAGTTCAACTTCCTGGCCTTCATGCTTGCCGAGTTCGTTAACGCGCACCCATTCCATGAGGTCTGCCTCCTGCGTGAAACATCTCCAGTCATCATATCATGTCGCCCTGCCGTGGAAAAGCTTGTTGGGCGGGACCAGGCGGCTGCTCGCACATTCTCCGCACTGAAACGTTATACGTGCTGTATAATAGAGACAATTCCCGACCGAGGAGGGACATGCAGTGGCCGGTCTATCCCAAGGCGATGCGATGCGCAGCCCCGCTGCACAGCGGCGGCTCAGGGAGGCGCGCCGGAAGCGCCATCTGCGGCGGCGAATGGCAGCCCTGGTGCTATTGCTCGCCGGTCTGATCGGGCTGTACTTTGCAGCCGGCTGGGCGTACGACCGCTGGCTCGGCGCTCGGGCGGCGGTTGGCAGCGTGCCGAAGGCATCGGCACCGGCAGTGGCGCTCCTCGGCAATCTCTCTTTCAAACCGGAGCGGTTCTTACCGCTCTCCGACGTGACTGGCGACGGGCAGCCGGAGCGCGTGGCCGTTGGGCCGGTCGAGGGCGGTGCCCGGAAGGTCGGGCTGGTGACCGGCAGCGACCGGTCGCCGGTGCTGGTGGGCGCGCCCGTGACGGTGCCCGACTTCCCGCTGTCGGTGCAGGATCTGCCGCGGGCGCGTGGGGTGCTGGTGCTGGCGGCGACGCTGCCGTCCAGCGGGCAGCCGAAGCCGGTAACGGTCGCCGGTGAAAAGGCGCTCCTGGCCGCCGGCGGCGAGCCGAACTTCCAGGCGTGGCAGCCGGATCCGAGCGTGGGGCTGAAACCGGTCAACTACTACCAGCTGGCCGCACCGGCGCAGCCGTCGGAGCCGGATGTGATCGTCATCGACAAGTGGCTGAATGTGCTGTGGGCCTACCAGAAGGGCGTGTTGATTCAGACGGCCCGGGTTTCGACGGGCCGCCATGTGCAGGGGCCAAAGCCGACGGCGGGCAACCAGGCGCAGAACATGGTCACGCCGGCAGGCCGGTTCACGATCACAAACAAGCTGCCGGGTGTGACGTACTACGCCGACAACATTCCCCGCGGCCATCCCCGCAACCCGCTGGGCACGCGCTGGCTGGGCTTCAGCGTCTACCCGGGGGATGGGGCGTCGGTCTGGGCGATTCATGGGACGAACGAGCCGGACATGATCGGCCGCTGGGTGTCGGATGGGTGCATCCGCATGCTGAACGCTGAGGTCGAGGCGCTGTACGACCGGGTGAACGAAGGCATGCCGGTGATCATCATGAGCTCGCAGCCGTGACGAAGTGGGCGCCAGTCAAGCATGTGGCTTGCTGGCGCTCTACTTTGTAGTGATGTGTGGGCTTTTTAATTTTGCCGCAGATTTCGCAGATTACGCAGATTTCCGATCCGCCTACGAGCAGAGTGTCTATGATCGGAATTCCCGTCCGAATCTGCGTAATCTGCGCAATCTGCGGCTATAAAAAATGTCCCTTTCCCGCGCTAGACCGGCGTGACCCCATGCTTCTTCCCCGGCCAGGCCATCTGCTTCGAAGCATAAAGTTCAAAGCGTAGTTCCAACTCGCCCCGGATGCGATCGAAAGGCACCACCGCATCCACGATGAGCTCGGACGCTAAACGATAGATGTCGATATCCTTGCGGTACTCCGCCCGCAGCTGCTCCACGAACGCCGCCCGCTCGGCCTCCGGCTGCTCCGCGATCTTGTTGGCAAACACGGCGTTCACCGCTGCCTCGGCGCCCATCACCGCGATCGATGCGCTCGGGAGGGCCAGCGTGCAGTCCGGCTCAAAGGCGGGACCCGCCATGGCGTAGAGGCCGGCGCCGTACGCCTTGCGCACGACCAGGCAGACCTTGGCCACCGTCGCCTCGCTGATCGCCGCGATCATCTTCGCGCCGTGGCGGATGATGCCCTGGCGTTCAACCGCAGTCCCAATCATGAAGCCAGGCACATCGGACAGAAACAGCAGCGGAATGTTGAAGGCATCGCACAGCGAGACGAACCGGGCCGCCTTGTCGGCCGAGTCGACGAACAGCACGCCGCCCTTGACCCGCGGCTGGTTGGCGATGATGCCGACCGGGCGCCCCCCGATGCGGGCGAAGCCGGTGATGATCTCGGCAGCGAACAGCTTCTTGATCTCAAAAAACGAGCCGTCGTCGATCAACTGGTCGATCAGCTCGTACATTTGGAACGGGGAATTCTGGTTCGGCGGGATGATCTCCTCGATCCTGCGGCCTGCGACAGGTGCAGCAGCTTGAGTAGCAGCCGGCACCTCCGCAAAATTCTGTGGGAAATAGCTGATGTACCGCTTCGCCAGCGCAATCGCTTCCTGCTCCGTCTTGCAGAGCACGTCGCCGCAACCCGAGACGGTGCAGTGCATGCGGGCGCCGCCCATCTCCTCCAGGGTCACCTTCTCGCCGATCACCATCTCCGCCATGCGCGGCGAGCCGAGGTACATCGATGAGTTCCCCTCCACCATGAAAACGGCATCGCAAAAGGCCGGGATGTAAGCCCCGCCCGCAGCGCTCGGCCCGAACAGCAGACAGATCTGGGGGATGACGCCGCTCAGCCGGACCTCGTTATAGAAGATACGGCCGGCGTGGCGCCGCCCCGGGAACATCTCCACCTGATCAGTGATTCGGGCGCCGGCGGAGTCGACCAAATAGAACAGTGGGATCCGCAGCCGCTCGGCCGTCTCCTGGATGCGCAGGATCTTCTCAACCGTGCGGGCGCCCCAGGAACCGGCCTTCACGGTCGAGTCGTTCGCCATGATCGCCACGGGCCGGCCGCCGATCTTGCCGATGCCGGTGACGATGCCGTCAGCGGGCAGGTCGCCCGCCTGGTTGTTGGCGAAGAGGCCGTCCTCCGCGAAGGAGCCCTCGTCGATGAGCAACCGGATCCGCTCCCGCACGAACAGCTTGCCGTTTTTCGCGGCTTGCTCGTGGTACTTGGGCGCCCCGCCCTCCTTGATCCTGGCTTCCCGCTGCATGAGGTCCTCGTTCAAGCTCACTTTGATCACGCCTCCCCCGGTTTAGCGCAAGGCCCGCAGCGCCTTCTCAATCTCGTCGATGCCGGCACGTTCGGTCGCCATCGCCCGCCGGAGCACGTCCGCCACGGCCTTGCGGGTCGCGGGCTCCGCCAGGCCGGTGGTGCCTGGGAACGGCAAAAACTGTGTCGCCTCCGCGACCGTCTCCGCCAGCTCATCGTACCGGGCGGCGGCCGCCTTCAGGCTGGGCGCCTCGGGGTAGCGGTCGGCCAGCTCGGCGAGGTAGACGGCGGCGTCCCGGCGGGCCCGCTGTAGGACCATTAAATTGTAGCTGTGGCCGGTGCCCGGGTTGACCCCGTGCAGCGGCAGGGGCGAGGCGAGCGCCATCGCCCAGAACTCATACGCCTTCATGCCATGCTGAAGCCACATGTCGCGGGATGCCGGCGCCCAGAAGTGCTCGACCGCGAACCGCAGCGACGCCACCTCCGCCCGGCGCCGGTCGAAGTCTGGCGCCAGGTCCAGCAGGGTGATCGCCTCGGCCCTGGTGAACTGCTGGTGCTCCGCCGGCGGCCAGTCGGCGGTCTCCATCCACGCCGGCTGCTCGTCGTTGTTCAGGGTGAGGCAGGCCAGCTGATCGCCGTCGTAGCCGACGACCAGGCCGTACTCGGGCAACCCAAGCAAGTCATAGCTGATCACCGGG
>JAQBPS010000702.1 GCA_028287415.1 Bacillota bacterium
TCACCGCCGCCTCCGGCATCACGCCTCAGATCGATGCGCATCGTCACACACGGGGGCACCATCCAGTGCCTGTACCGGCTCGCCCTGGGGCTGCCTGTGAACACGCCTCACAGCGTCTGGAACGGCGATACCTCCGTGCATGAATGGCTGGTCGACGCCAGCGGTGCGCTGTCGATCGTGATGGCGAACTGCACGCGACATCTCCAGGGTGAGCGTTAGCAAAGCGGCGAGTGCGTCGCACCAAGCCTACCTAAAACAGCTTCTCCGAGTCGACCAAAATCGTCACTGGGCCGTCGTTCACCAAGTCCACTTCCATGTGGGTCTGGAAGCGGCCCGTGGCCACAGTCAGGCCATACTCCCGGAACTTCGCCACAAACCGCTCATACAACGGTTCCGCCTCCTCAGGCCGCCCCGCCCGGTCGAACCCCGGCCGCCGCCCCCGGCGCACGTCGCCGTACAAAGTAAACTGGCTCACGGCCAGCACCGCGCCGCCAACATCCTGGATCGAGCGGTTCATCTTGCCCTGCTCATCATCAAAGATCCGGAGGCCCGCAATCTTCTCGGCGAGGTAGTCGGCGGCCTCCGGCGTATCTTCCCGGGCAATGCCCAGCAGCACCACGTAGCCCTTGCCGATCTCCCCTACAAGCTCACCGCCGACAGTCACTTTCCCGCGCAACACCCGTTGCACCACAGCCCGCATCAAAGCATCCCCTTGTGATATCGTTCACCATAGGGATACACCCGATGCCCGGCCAGTTCCTGCGTGCCTGCGCAACCGCACCGCCCGGGACAGAGTCTTAGGGATGAGGTGATCCCTGTTGACGACCCCGCTTTCCCGCGCCTGGTCCACACTTATCCGGTACCCACTGCTGGCACTGATCCCCGTTCTTTGGGAAGCCGGCGTCTTTCTCCTCAACCTCAGCCTGGGGTCTCTCCCCCAACGCGGGCCCGGCAACACATTCTCCCTGAAGTTGCTGCTTCCCCAATCCCTCCCCTCCGGCGCCGACCTGATCAGTCAGTCGGTCACGCTCAACGTCCAGTCCTTTGTGGGCGAACCGCTTGTTCCGATGCTGATTGGCACCATCCTGGGCGCCATGGTGACTGCCGGCTACCTCCATCTGCTGAATCGAGCGCTGCTCGGGGCAGCGCCATCATGGCGGGCCTTCACCGAGGGTGCCGCACGGTTCGGCCCCCGCCTGCTGCTCTGGAACCTGCTGTCGATGGTGATGTTATTCATTGTGTTCATACTGTCGGCCGCCGTCCGTCCCGGCAGCGATACGCATGAAAAAAAGGCCTGCCACACTAGTGTGGCAGGCCCATTTCGCGCATATGCAGTTATGCTTTCGCGGCCCGGCGCTCCCGCGTCACCCGCTCCACGGTCATCACATCGCGCACCTTATGCATCTTCTGCATGATGTAGGTGAGCTGCTGGGCATCCTTGATCTCCAACACGAGGTCAATGGTGGCCAGCTTGTTCTTGTTCGCGCGGCTGGTGGAGGAAAGCATATTAATCCGGGCCTCCGCCACAATCGAGACCACATCCGCCAGCAGGCCCGACCGGTCCAGGGCGGTCAGCTGCACCTCGACCGGATGAGCGGCGGCGTAGTGCTCTTCCCAGGCTACCTCGATCAGCCGGTCGGGGTCCTTCGCCAGGTCGTTCATATTGGGACAGTCAATCCGATGCACCGTCACCCCACGGCCCCGCGTCACATAGCCGATCACCGGATCGCCAGGCACAGGACTGCAGCAGCGTGAGAACTTGACGTACAGGTCGCCAATGCCCTTCACCCGGATCCCATTGCTCGCCTTTCCGTAACCGGACCATTCCTTCTGAGGCACGTCCGGCACCGGCGCCGGCTCATGCGCCTTCCTCTCCCGCTCGTAGAACTCCCGCAGGCGGGCAACCACGGTCACCGAGGTAAGCGAACCGATGCCGATGGCGACATACAGATCCTCGAGATCCTTGACGTTGGCCTTTTTGCAGACCTCTTCAAGCCACTCGTCACGCATTAGCTCATGGGCATCGATACCGCTCTTCTGGATCTCACCCTTCAGGATATCCTTGCCCCGGGCCAGGTTCTCATCCCGGCGCTCCCGCTTGAAGAACTGCCGGATCTTGTTCTTGGCGGACGCTGTCTTGACGACCTTGAGCCAGTCGATCGAAGGGCCGGTTGACTGCTTGGACGTGAGGATCTCCACCACATCGCCGTTCAGCAGTTCCCGATCCAGCGACGAAATGCGACCGTTCACCTTGGCCCCGACGCAGCGGTAGCCCACGTCGGAGTGGACGGCGAAGGCGAAGTCCAGCGGCGTGGCGTTGGCGGGCAGGTTGTAGACATGGCCCTTGGGCGAGAAGACGAAGACCTGGTCCGCAAAGATGTCGACCTTGACCGACTCGACAAACTCCCGGGCGTCACGCATCTCCTGCTGCCACTCCAGCAGCGAGCGGAGCCACTGAAGCTTCGTGTCGAACTCCTTGTCCGCCCGACCTTCCTTGTAGGCCCAGTGCGCGGCAATGCCGTACTCGGAAGTCCGGTGCATCTCCCAGGTACGGATCTGGATCTCAAAGGGCTCGCCGTGCGGGCCAATGACCGTCGTGTGCAGCGACTGGTACATGTTCGGCTTCGGCGTGGCAATATAGTCTTTGAACCGCAGGGGAAGCGGCTTCCACTGTGCGTGAATCACGCCCAGGGCGCCGTAGCAGTCCTTGACCTCATCCACAATGACGCGGATGGCGATCAGATCATAAATCTGCGTGATATCCTTGCCCTGACGGTACATCTTTTTATAGATGCTGAAAAAGTGCTTGGGCCGGCCCGAGATGTCCGCGTGGATGCCGGCCTCCTCCAGCTTGGTCCGCAGTTGGCTCAACAGGTCGTTCGTGATCGCTTCCCG
>JAQBPS010000703.1 GCA_028287415.1 Bacillota bacterium
GGTTCCGGCAAAACGACCACCCTGAATGTTCTCTCCTCGTTCATTCCCGACGATGAGCGGATCGTCACGATCGAGGACGCGGCCGAGCTCCAGATGCGGCAGGAGCATGTCGTATCCCTGGAGACCCGCCCGGCCAACATCGAGGGCAAGGGCGAGATCTCGATCCGACTCCTGGTAAAGAACGCGCTGCGCATGCGGCCGGACCGGATCGTCGTGGGCGAGTGCCGCGGCGGTGAGGCGCTGGATATGCTCCAGGCGATGAACACCGGCCATGACGGCTCGTTGACGACCGGCCACGCCAACAGTCCCCGCGATATGATCTCCCGCCTTGAAACGATGGTGATGATGAGCGGTATGGAATTGCCTGTCAAGGCGATCCGGGAACAGATCGCCAGCGCTGTTGACCTGATCGTGCAGGTCTCCCGCCTGAAAGACGGCACCCGTAAGCTCACCCATGTCACCGAAGTGCAGGGCATGGAGGGAGACGTGGTCGTTCTTCAGGATATCTTCCTGCTCCGGCAGAGCGGCCTCAGCTCGGACGGCAAGGTGCTAGGGCATCATGCCCCGACCGGGATCCGGCCGAAGTTCTTCGACAAGCTGGTGGAGTACGGTTGCTCCGTGCCCGATGAGGTATTTGAGGGGTGAGGCCATGTGGATGCTGATTGCCGCCCTGATCGTCACCGCCGTCGCCCTGGTGATGTCGTTGATGGAACGGGCGCCGGAAAGCGTGGAGCAACGGCTCAAGCGGCTGGTGACGCAGCGTAAGACGCTGGCCGGTTTTGTGACCCGCGACTTGCCGGGCGAGCCGATGAACCCGGACCCGGATAGTGACGGCAAGCAGGGAAAGGTATCCGCCCGTGATGCGCTGCTCAAGGCCGTCGAGCAGGCCACGCTGGGCCGTCGGTTTACCAACAAGCTGGAGGTCCGACTCCAGCGGGCCGACTGGAAGTGGAAGCCGGCTGAGTTCATGGTCGCGCAGGGCGTAGCGGCGGGCGTCGGTCTCGGGCTGGCCCTGATCTCCTCGCCCGGGCTGTGGTGGCTGCTCGGCGCACTCGGATGGGTCGGACCGCACATTTTGTTGGCCCGGGCGGAGAAGAGCCGGCTCAAGCTGTTTGAGCAGCAGTTGCCCGACGTGCTGGCGATCATCGCCAATGCGCTGCGCTCCGGGTACTCGTTCCTGCAGGCGATGGAAGTGGTCAGCCGCGAAATGCCCGACCCGGTCGCCAAGGAGTTCAGTCTGGTGTTGCGGGAGAGCCGGGTCAACATCCCGATGGATGATGCCCTGAGCAATCTGGTCGGCCGGGTGAAGAGCGCCGACCTGGACCTCGTCGTGACGGCGGTGCTGATCCAGCGGCAGGTGGGCGGCAACCTCTCCGACGTCCTGGACAAGATTGGCGGGACCATCAAGGAACGGATCAAGCTCCTGGGTGAGATTCGGACACTGACCACCCAGGGGCGTATGTCCGGTTGGATCGTCTCGATCCTGCCGATCGGCATGGCTGTGGTGTTTCACCTGATTTCACCCGGCTACCTCAACCCGCTGTGGCAGAATCCCGTTGGCTGGATTCTCGTGTTTGCCGGGGTGACCATGCAGGGAATCGGCATCCTGATCATTAAAAACATGGTCAACCTGGAGGTGTAGGCGTGTGACCTGGCTGATTCTGCTCCTGACGTTCGGGGCTTCGGCTGTCACCACCTACCTGCTCGTGGCCCCTTCCGGTGAGACTGCCCTGGTCCGGACCCGGGCGGCGTCGATCCGGCGGGGTCCGGGCCTGCGCCGGACGGCGGACGGCACCGTGGTGAACGAGGAGATGGAGCTGCCCTTCGCCCAGCGGGTGCTGGGGCCCATGCTGGACCGCTTTTATCAGTGGATTCTCAAGCGCACACCGGCCCGGGTCCAGGCGAACGTGCAGCTGCGCCTGATTCAGGCGGGCCACCCGATGGGGCCCAGCCATTACGTGGGCCTCCAGGCACTCTTCGCCTCCGGCCTGGCACTGGTTGGGGTGCTGATCTCATCGCAGTTTGTGGGGCAGAAGCCGCTGGCGGCGGCCGGCATCATGACGGTGCTCTTGCTGCTCGGCTGGCGGGTGCCGGAGTTCTGGCTTTCCCGCATCATCGGCCAGCGCCGCAAGCTGATCGACAAGGCGCTCCCGGATGTACTCGACCTGCTTTCCGTATCCGTTGAGGCCGGTCTCGGCCTGGACGGGGCGATTCAGAAGGTGGGCGAGAAGTTTCCCGACCCGATCGCGGGGGAGTTCCGGGAGCTGCTGAAGTCGATTCGCCTCGGCACGCCCAGGGCGGATGCCCTCCGCACGCTGGCGGACCGGACGGGGCTCGCCGATGTCCGCACGTTCACGGCTGCGGTGATCCAGGCGGAGCAGCTCGGTGTGGCGATCTCCCGGGTGCTGCGGGCGCAGGCCGAGGCGCTGCGGGTCAAGCGGAAGCAGAAGGTGGAGGAGCGGGCGATGGGGCTGCCGCTGAAGATGCTCTTCCCGCTGATCCTCTTCATCTTCCCGACGATCTTCATCGTTGTGCTGGGGCCGGTTGTCATCAGTTTCGTGACGACGATGACCAAGCATTAGGGGAGGGAGTCCGGTGATCGTTCGGAACGTGAACCGGGGTCAGATCCTGGGCACCGCGGTCCGGCGGGCGGACAGCTTTGGCCTCCGCCTGCGGGGCCTGATGTTCCGGCAGGGTCTGGGGATCGGGGAGGGGCTGGTGATCGAGCCCTGCAAGGCGGTGCACACGCACTTCATGCGCTTTCCGATCGACGTCGTCTTTCTGGATGCGGAGTGGCGGGTCGTGTTGGTGCTGCCGGCGATGGCGCCGTGGCGGTTCAGCCCGCAAGTGGGCGGGGCACGGTCAGTCCTGGAGCTCGCAGCAGGGGCTGCGGGGGCGACGGCGCCCGGGGATCAGTTGGCAGTTGAATAGCGGTTGAAGAGCTCACGCAGGGGCACCTTTGTGGTGCGGTGTGGGCTTTTTTTATTGACGCGGATGACGCGGAATCCGCGGATTTCCGGCACCCAGGCGCTGATTAGTTCGGGGGGCGTCATAAGGGCGGGACTAAGGTGTTTAAAATATATATTTAAACACCCGAGTCCCGCCCTTCAGATCGTCGCTAAATTAATCCTTGCAAAATGCCGGAAATCAGCGGAATCCGCGGAATCCGCGTCAATAAAAAAACTCAACTCCCACCATCACTATCCTGGTTTGGCGACTTAACCAGGAATTCCTGTCGCTAAAAGCGAACACCTCAGGTGCAACGCTCG
>JAQBPS010000706.1 GCA_028287415.1 Bacillota bacterium
CGAGCGTTGCACCTGAGGTGTTCGCTTTTAGCGACAGGAATTCCTGGTTAAGTCGCCAAACCAGGATAGTGATGGTGGGAGTTGAGTTTTTTTATTGACGCGGATTCCGCGGATTCCGCTGATTTCCAGCATTTTGCAAGGATTAGTTTAGCGACGATCTGAAGGGTGGGACTCGGGTGTTTAAAATATATATTTAAACACCTCAGTCCCGACCTTAAGACGCCCCCCGAACTAATCAGCGCCTGGGTGCTGGAAATCCGCGCCGTCCGCAAATCCGCGTCAATAAATGCCCCTTCTAAATGAGGCCCCTAATTAGATGCTGCGACGATCTGAAGGGTGGGACTCGGGTGTTTAAAATCTATATTTAAACACCTCAGTCCCGACCTTGAGACGCCCCCCGAACTAATCAGCACCTGGGTGCCGGAAATCCGCGACGTCCGCAAATCCGCGTCAATAAATGCCCCCTCCCCTCTAAAGGAGGCCCCAACGTAGTGCGTATCGACGCAAGCTTCGACAGCTTAACCCTCGCCGACCTTGACCTGGAGGATGTCCGCTTTGACAACTGCTCATTCGAGGGCACGACCTTCCGCAACTGCCGGTTCGTCCGCTGCACCTTCCGGTCGGCCAAGCTGATGGATGCGGTGACCACCTCCTGCCAGTTCGATCAGTGCGACCTGAGCGGGGTCAACCTGAGCGGCTCCTCGCACGAGAACACGGCGCTGACCAACTGCAAGCTGGCTTTTGCCCAGCTCTTCAGCGTGGTATTCCGGGAGTGCAAGCTAGTGGGTTCCAGCTTCGAGGAGGCGGGCTTTTCCGGCGTCACGGTGGCGGGCGGCGACTGGTCCTACGTGAACCTGCGCTACCACTCGCTCAAGGAGCAGGACCTGCGGCGGATGCGGTTCATCGGGGCGGACCTGTTCGGCTGCAACCTCGAGAAGGCCGACCTGCGCGAGGCAGACCTGTCCAATAGCATCCTTGGGAGCGTGAAGCTGAAGGGCGCCGACATCCGTGGCGCCAACGTGGATGGGATCGACCTGCGGAGCCTGGAGCTCAAAAGCGTGAAGATCGACCTCGCACAGGCCATATCGCTGGCCCGAGCGCACGGGGCTGTCGTCTCGTAGGCCGGTAGGCACCATAATGGAGGGACACACCTTGGCCTTAGTCTCTTTTGACCTCGATGGGGTGCTTCAGCAGAATCCCTTCCAGAGCAGCCGTCACGACGGTGTCTTCGGCCATATCAAGCGGGCACTGGCACCGCGTGTGCTGGACGCCGCGGACCCCGAAGCGGCGGCAGCCATCGCCCTGAAATTGCTCCTCGACGAGCACCAGGCCCGGATGCACGCAGGCCGTATGGTCGAGGCGTTCGACTGGGATGGGATCGTGGCGGCCGTGGCTGGCCAGCTAGGGCACCCGGAGCGGCTCGACGTGGCGGCCCTGGTGACGCAGTATGCGCCCCGGACAGAACTCTGCTGGCTCTACCCCGGCGTGGCGGAATGCCTCCAGACCCTGACCGACGCCGGCCACACGCTGATCTCGATCACCAACGGATACCGCAGCTACCAGGAGCCCGTGCTGCGCCAGCTTGGCGTGCTCGCCTTCTTCAAGGCGATGGTCTCCCCTGAGGCAGCCGGGGCGGCAAAGCCGGAGCCCGGTATCTTCCGGTTCGCTGAGCAGTTCGGGGACGCGCCCCGGATCCACATCGGCGATACGCTGCCGCATGATATCGCCGGGGCGAAGCGGGCCGGCTGGAAAGCGATCTATATTGTACAGCCGGATGCGCCGGGGTACACCGAGCTACCACCAGTTCTGGCGGGGCTGCGTCCGTGGGAGCGCCCGACCCGGGGCGGCGAGTGGCTGGAGCATCGGCTGGAGCGAGATCGGCTGTGGCATGGCTTCCCACCCTCTGAGATGGCGGAGTGCATCCCTGACGCGATCGTGACGGCGCTGCACGAAGTGCCGGCGGCGATTGCGCAGATTGCCGCCAGGGGCTAGAGGTGCGAGTGCGTCGCTCGCCCGCCAAGGGCCATGCGTTGTGCGAGGTACTCCGCCTGGTCGCTCATGGGTGCACCTGGCCGTCCACCATCGTGATGACGCGGTCGCAAGCCGCGCCGACCATGGGATCATGCGTGACGATCACGAAGGTTTGCCCCCGCTCGGCCGTGAGGCGCCGGAGCAGGGCGAGCAGCTCCCGGGCCGTCTGGGAATCGAGCGCCCCGGTAGGCTCGTCCGCCAGCACGAGCGCCGGACCATTGACCAGCGCCCGGGCAATCGCCACCCGCTGCTGCTGCCCGCCCGACAGCTGGGCGGGCACGTGGTGCATCCGATCGCTCAGCCCGACGGCAGCCAACGCCGCTCGGGCTTTTGCCATTGCATCGGCAGGTCGGGGCCGCAGGTACCGCAACGGCAGGGCCACGTTCTCGAGGGCTGTCAGCGTGCTCACCAGGTTGTGCGCCTGAAAGACGAAGCCCACTTTGCGCAGGCGCACCGCCGGCAGCGCAGCCTCCGCCGTCGCGGTCACCTCGACGCCGTCCAGCCAGACCGAGCCCGCCGTGGGCCGGTCCAGGCAGCCGAGGATGTGGAGAAGGGTCGACTTGCCGCTCCCCGACCGCCCCATGATGCCGACGATCTCGCCGGGCGCCGCACTCAGATCAACCCCATCCAGGGCCTTGACTCCCATGGGGTAGTGCTTGGTTACGCCTCTCGCTTCCAACAACATAATTCGCTCTCCCCCTACCGCTCCCGCAGCGCTTCCACCGGATCCAGCGCCGCAGCCCGCATCGCCGGCAAAACCCCCGCCAGCGCACCCAGCACGCCGGCGAACAGCACCCCACCGATCGCCAGCCTGGGCGTCATGATGAACACCGGTGTTCCCTGGTCCCGGGTATACCAGTTGATCGCATAAATCACCCCCGTCCCCAGCCCAACGCCCACGAGGCCACCTGCGATGGCCATCAGCGTCGACTCGAACAGG
Source organism: Bacillota bacterium (assembly GCA_028287415.1). Classification (GTDB taxonomy): domain Bacteria; phylum Bacillota; class Sulfobacillia; order Symbiobacteriales; family Symbiobacteriaceae; genus RYN-353. The sequence continues at coordinate 2,972 of JAQBPS010000706.1, forward strand.
AACTCACGGGTCACGTCCCACCGGCTCGCGCCGATCGCCTTCTTGATCCCGATCTCCCGCGTCCGCTCCGCCACCGCAATAAACATCGTATTGATAATCGACAGTGCGCCGACGATCACAGCGATCGCCCCGGAGCCCAGGATCGCCGTATTGAGCAGCGTGCTAGCCTGTGCGGCCGCCTTTGACAGCTGCTGCGGGCTGTAGAGCAGGAAGCCGCGGCGCAGCCGGGTCGCAATCTCGTCGGTGACCGCATCCCCCTCGTTCGGATTGACCAGGGCGTAGGCGTTCGTCGCAAAGGCGGGGACATCGCTGCCCGGAACGGTGCTGCTCACCTCCAGCACAAGTGCGCGGGCATCCTCCTGCGGGATGAATGCCCACCCGTCCGGCAGTGACAGCGTCTCCTCAATGATCCCGACCACCCGGAACCGGGCGCCCCGCGCCAGCAGCGGGTCCCCGACCTTCAGCTTCATGCGCCGGGCCACAGCGCTGCCCAGCACCGCGACCTCGCGGTCCCCCGGCCGCCACCAGTTGCCCTGCCACAGCCGCAGCTGTGCTTCCTGCCCCGCCAGGGCCTGAGCACGCTGGAAGTTCTCCAGGTCGATGCCGACCAGGGAACGCGGCGCCAGCTCAAACCCTGCGGTCTCATCCATGGGCAGCATGATGTGGGTCTCCACCGCCTGCACGCCGCTGACCTGGCGCACCGTGGCAATATCATCGCTCTGAAGGAAATTCAGGCGTACCGAGCCGCCCGCAGAGCGCACGGCAATGCGGTGCGCAAAGTAGGCTTCGGACCCCCGAATGATCATGTTGATCTTTTCAGCCATGCCGCCCATCACCGTGAAGGCCAGGATGCCGACAGCGATGCCGAGGACGGTGAGACTGGTGCGAACGGACCGGCGCCGCAGGTTGCGGAGAGCCTCCATGGGGATTATTTCCTCCCTCGCTGGAAAACAACGAGAGTAGTCTGCCCCGGGAATAAGCTATGTAATCAGGGAAGCAAGACTGGCGGCGTAACCGCCCCTCAGCCGAGGCAACAGCGCGAAAAAATGCCCGGGCGCCGTCCCCAGCACCCGGGCGTTTGCGATAGCTAAACCTTCAGATGCGCCACCAGCCAGGCCACCGCGGCCTCCTGCATGTCCTTGACATGCGCCCGCTCCCGGGGCCCGTGCGGCTCCCGCGGGTAGACCCGCAGGAACGTCTTCACCCCGTGCTCCTTCAGCGCCCGGAACCACTCGTACGCCTGGCCGACCGGCACGCAGGTGTCCTGTTCCCCGTGCAGGATCAGCGTGGCCGCCTTCACCTCGGCCACGTGCGTCAGCGGCGACCAGCGCCGGTAAGCCTCCCCGCCGTATGGCTGATCCTTGAGGTAGGCCGCATCCCAGGTCGGGATCTCGGAGGTCCCGTGGAAACTGGTCCAATTGCAGATGCCCGCACCGACCACCGCCGCCTTGAACCGGTCGGTCTGCGTGGTCGCCCAGGCGGTCATGTACCCGCCGTAGCTCCACCCGCCGATGCCCAGCCGGTCCGGGTCCGCAACGCCCATTTCGATGCAGGCATCGACACCGGCCAGGATATCCTGGAGGTCGGCGCCGCCCATATCGCCCAGGTTCGCCTCAGCAAAGGCCAGGCCCCGCCCGGTGCTGCCCCGGGGGTTCGGCATCAGCACCGCCACGCCCCGGGTCGCCAGGTAGGGCGCCCACAGCCAGCTGGTACGGGCCCCGTACAGGGCGGTCGGCCCGCCGTGCACGATCACCGCGAGCGGCAGCGGCCCGCCTGCTTCACCGCCGGTCGGAGCGCCGCTGGCGCCCTGCTCCCAATCCGGCGGGGTCAGCAGAACGCCCTCGATCGCCATCCCGTCCGGCGCCTGCCACCGGATGATGCGGGCAGCGCCCCGCTCCATCGCTGCCGCCTGGGGGTTAACGTCGCTGCACCGCTGCCAGTCAAGCTTGGCAGCGGCCAGGTCGGTCACCCATACCTCCGGCAGGTTCCGGAGATCCTCCCGCACGGTCGCGAGATGTGTCCCGCTCCGATCCAGGCTGAACCGGGGCTGCCAGCGGGGGCCGAACCCCACCTCTGCCTTGTACAGCAGCTCGACCTTGCCATCGAGCCTGACGCGCCCGATGGTCGCCTCCAGCCCCTCATAGCCCATGAAGAGCAAGTGGCGGGGCTCCTGCCACACAAGCCACGTGCAGCTGCCCTCGTAGCCCTCGGTTACGTGGCGGACCTCCCCGCCCGATGCCGGGACCACCCACAGTCCGGCGCCCACCGAACCCCGGTCGCTCAAAGCGCCGGCCAGGAAGGCAATCTGCTGGCCATCCGGCGACCAGACCGGGCTGGCCACCTGCCGCCCCGCGACCCGGCAGACCTCGGCGATCGGCCCGCCCGCAGCGGGCACACGGCCAACCCAGGCCTCGTACCAGGACCACTCCCATGGCGCCGCCGACGCCACCACGGCGAACTCCTCACCGCTGGCCGACTCGGCGAACTCCCAGACCTGCACCCCTTCCGGCGAGAGCCCGCGCACGTCACCCGTGGCGGCGTCGACCATGTAGAGCCGCTGGAACAGCGGGTGCTCCTCAAAGTGAATCACATCACCCTGCGCTTCCGGCGCCGGGTCGGCCATGGTGAAGGCGATGTGCCGGCCGTCGCGGCACCACGCGATCTCTGCGATGCGGCCTTTGACGCTGGTCAGCGCCGTCGCCTCGCCGCCGGCCATCGGCAGGAGGTAGATCTGGAAACCCTTGCCCGGCTCCCCCCGGTCGGAGAGAAACGCCAGGCGGTCCCCGGCGGGCGCCCAGCGGGGCGCCTTGTCCTGGCTGGCCCCGGCGGTCAGGGGACGAGCAGCATTGCCGTCCGCCGCCGTGATCCAGAGCTGATTGCGGACGGGCTTGTCAGCCCCCTCCTTGGCCATCGCGGCCTGCACATAGGCGACCCACCGCCCGTCGGGGCTGATCTGAGCATCATCCGGCAGTTGAAGCTGCAAATAGTCGTCAACCAAAAGTGGCTCTGTGGTCATGATCCAGCCTCCTCTGCCATATCTCTCTGGATACGTAATTAAGGACAGCCTTGCGACTCCCCTGCCAGCAGGAAGTGAAAGTGGCAAAACAGAATTGTACAAATACGAATCATCTGAGCCATGGAAAGGAGGTCGGAGCATGTCCCAGCCGACCCGTCCCAGACGGCGCATCCATCAGGCGGCGCCCCCGGTGGCTCCCATGGTGCGCCGTGCCGTCGCTGAAGCGATCGCAGCGGTCGCCCCGGTCAGGAAGGACAAGGCCCTGCCGCTGCTCCAGCAGATTCAGGCACGCCTGGGCTCGCTGCCCGCCCCGGCGCTGGCCTGTGCCAGCCGGGTGAGCCGCATCCCGCTGGCGGACCTGAACGCCCTCGTCAGTTTCTATGACCTGTTAGCGGCCGATGATGACGGCGGAGTCGTCATCCATGTGTGCGATGATCTGATCTGCCGGCATGCAGCCGGGGCCGGAGCGCTGGCGGAGCGGCTGCGGGCGCTGGGCTGCAGGGTAGCGCAGGCCCCGTGCCTGGGGCAGTGCGACCGGGCGCCCGCGGCGCTGGAGACCCGACCGGTGCCGGCCGACGCCGACCCGACGCCACTCCCCCACACCTACGGCGGCTACGCCAGCTGGACCCTCCACGCCGACGCTGCCACCCGCCGGGGATGGCCCGACGGCTACACCCCCCTGCTGCTCGCCCGGTGCGGGCAGTACACCGACATGCCCGGCTACCGCGCCGCAGGCGGCCTTCACGCCCTGGCCACCGCGCACACGCTGCAACCCGCGGCACTGGTAGCGCTGGTCAAGTCGTCCAAGCTGATCGGCCGGGGCGGCGCCGCCTTCCCGACCGGCACCAAGTGGGAGGGCGTGCTGAATGCCCCCACCCCGCTCGGGCCCGGCCCCGACGGCGCCCTGAAGTACGTCGTCGTCAACGCCGATGAATCGGAGCCCGGCACCTTCACCAACCGGATGCTGATGGAGGATGACCCCTTCGGCGTCGTTGAAGCGGCCCTGATTGCAGCGCATGCCGTCGGCGCCCAGCAGATCTACATCTACATACGCGGCGAATACCCGCTGGCCATCGAGCGGGTACATGCAGCCATTCACGCCTTCCACCACGCCGGCCTGGCCGGCGCTGTCAGCCTGGAGGTTCGCTGCGGCGGCGGGCGCTATATCTGCGGGGAGGAGACGGCCCTCTTCGCCTCCATCGAGGGCGAGCGGGGCACGCCCCGTGTGAAGCCCCCGTTCCCG
>JAQBPS010000367.1 GCA_028287415.1 Bacillota bacterium
AGCTGTGGGTAATGAGGAGTGAGCGCAGCCCCCCTTTCACCTTTCGGCGGCGGAACAAAGGCCCCGACCGCTAAACTCGCAATGTCGGGGCGTTTGCTCCTTGCCCCGCCTGGGGTAATCCTCGTCAGCCCCGTGACGTCATGGCCGTCACGGGGCTTCTGCTCCTGCGGAGACGACAATCGGTCCCGCTGCTACCGCTCAGCGAGGTTGCCCAGCACGATCGCTGCTTCGGCCCTGGTCACGGGCGTGTCTGCCTGAAAGGCATCCCCGGTCCAGACGGGAAACGGCGTGCCCCAACCGATGAGGCGGCTGGACGTCGCCGCTGCGACCGGCCCGGGTACCAGGCGCTCTCAGCAACATCGTTATAGGTGTGGGCCGCACCCGGCTTCAACGCCGCCACAGCGGCGACGATCTTGATCAGCTGTGCCCGCGTGACGGGGTCGTCCGGTCGGAACGTACCGTCAGGAAATCCGTTGACGGCGCCCAGCGACACCATGCTCTGGATGTACCCCTGCTGCGCCGCCCAGTGCCCGGCGGTGTCGGAAAACGGGGCCCGGTCACCGGCGAACATCTTGCCCCCCGCACCAGCAGGAATTGTCCGCCGCCAGAGGTAGCGGCCATGCCCGAAGACCATATCCAGCACAAAGCCGCTGCCTCCGGAGACCTGTTGCCAATGCTGGCCATCGGTTGATGTGCGGTGCCCGAAGAAGAACCGACTGCCGACGTAGCGCAGCGACATGGTTGATTGGGGCGTGTGCTCCCCGTATATTTTCTCCCAGTTCCTGCCGTCTTTGGACCGGTACAGGAACCACCGCGGAGCAGACAAGGCAAATCAGTGCGATAAATATCACCAGACGCGAGCGCATCCACTTCGCCCTGCCTTTGACGGGTTGGACGAGATGCGGGGCGCCAGGTTTCACCGCAAAGGCGCTGGTGCGGCTCGCCCACACATCTGGTATCATAAACAACGTTCGGATATATCCAGGTTGCTGAGCAGGAGTGATGATCGTGCCGATCGATCGCAGCAGTGCCGTCGCCGCTGCCATGGGCCAGCGCCCCTTTGACCTGGTGATCGCCAATGTTCAGCTGGTGAACGTATACACGGGTGAGGTCTATCCGGCTGATATCGGGATTGCCGGCGGACTGATCGCCCACGTCGGTCCCGCCGGGAGCGAGCGCCTGGAGTCGGTGGAGACCGTTGACGGTGCGGGCCGCTGGGCCGTGCCCGGCTTCATCGACAATCACAACCACCTTGAGAGCACCATGATGGTGCCCGCTCACTACACCGAGGTCATACTGCCGCATGGCACCACGACCTCGGTCATCGACCCGCATGAGGTGGCGAACGTCTGCGGGCTGCGGGGTGTGGAGTATGTGCTGGCCGCCAGCGCTGATCTGCCAATGCACATTCTCGTGGCGGCGCCCTCCTGCGTGCCCTCCGTCCCCGGCAAGGAGGTGGCGGGCGCCGACATCGGTCCGGCCGAGATGGAGACCATGCTGGGCTGGGACCGGGTGATCGGCGTGGCCGAGGTGATGGATTTCCCCGGCGTGCTGGGCCAGGACCCGCGCATGACTGGCATTGTGGCGGCCGGCCTCGCCCGCAGCCAGGTGATTCAGGGGCACTTCCCGCTGGGGCGAGGGCGGCAGCTCAGCGCTTACATGGCGGCTGGCCCCGAGTCCGACCACGAGACGACCGGCACCGAGGAGGCCCTCGAGAAGCTGCGGGCGGGCATGATGGTACTGGCCCGGGAGAGCTCGATTTCGCAGGACCTGCGCGCAATCATCGCCGCCGTCAAGCAGCTGCCCGGGGTGCCGCTCAACCTGACCTTCTGTACCGATGACCGGCATCCGTCAGACCTGTTAAAGCAGGGGCACATGGACCACGTTGTGCGCCGGGCGATTGCGGAGGGGCTGGAGCCAGTCGCAGCGATCCGTGCGGCGACGCTGGTGGCGGCGCAGCACAACCGGCTGCTGGACCGCGGCGCAATCGCCCCGGGGAAGCTCGCTGATCTGCTGCTGCTGACCGACCTGGAGACTGTACAGGTCGATGAGGTCTACGTGGGCGGCCGGCTGGTGGCGAAGGGCGGCAGCATGGCGGTTGACCTGCAGCGGCTCCATTTCCCGATCGAGGCGGAGAATATGGTCAAGCTGCCGCGACCGCTTACGGCCGCCGACTTTACGATGAAGCTGCCGGTGCAGACGGGCAGCGTGCGGGCGCGGGCAATGCACCTGCCGACGCCCAGCCCGATCATGACCGACCTGGTCGAGTTCGACCTGCCGGTCCGGGACGGTGCGCCGGACCTGGCGGCGGTCCCGGACCTGTGTCTGATCAGCGTGGCGGAGCGGCATGGCCGGACGGACCACAACCTGGCGGTCACCTTCATGACCGGGTATGGCCTGCGGACCGGGGCGATTGGCTGCACGGTCGCCCATGACAGCCACAACCTGCTGCTCGTGGGGCGCAATGCGGCGGACATGGCCGTCGCCGCGGCGGAACTGGCCAGGGTCGGGGGCGGCATCATCGCTGTGGAGAACGGCGAGGTGAAGGCCCGGGTCGACCTGCCGATCATGGGGCTGCTCTCCCCGCTGCCGGCCCGGGAACTGGCGCCGCAGGTGGAGGCGCTGAAGGCGGTCATGATGGACATGGGCGTCCGGGGGCCGGACCCGGTGCTACTGACCACAATCTTCGCACTGGCGGTGATCCCCCGGGCACGCGTGACGGACCTGGGCCTGATCGATGTCGCCACCCAGCAGATCGTACCGACGCTGGTGGGCTGATGACGATGGCCTGGTT
>JAQBPS010000412.1 GCA_028287415.1 Bacillota bacterium
GCGAACCGGCTCTCCCGCAAATACCGGCTGGCCGGCTATCTCGGCTTCCAGGACGAGAAGGGGGAGCTGGCGGTCGCCAAGCGGTGGGCGATCAACAATGCACTGGGCTCGGGCTATCCGGCGCTGCTGGACGATCCGGAGGTGGTGGCGGCCCACCGAAAGTGGATGCCCGATGAGCGGCTGCTGGATGACATGAAGTTGCTCTACGAAAAGGCGCCGTGGCCCAACTACTACCACGCCACGTGGTGGAGCGAGTGGAGCGCCAAGGCGGTGAACTTACTGGTGCAGGCGGTGGCCGGGCAGAAGCCGGTGAAGGATGCCATCAGGGCGATGCGCACCGATGCACTGCAATTGATCGACCGCTACAAGTAAGCGCGGACAAGGATCGGCTGAGGAGGTTGCACCATGCCCACTCCGAAAGCGCCCGCGGGACTGAAAACAGCAACCCGTGCGCCGACCGGCAGGTCACGTCTGCCTGATCACCTCTATGCCTATCTGTTCATTGTGCCGGTGCTGTTGTTCATTTTGCTGCTCGTCGTCTATCCGATTTACTACTCGGTCAACATCTCGCTGTACGACATCAACATCACATTCGGCAGCTGGAAATTCGTGGGGCTGGCCCAGTACGCCAAGGCAGTGCTGGACCCGGCCGTGCATCATGCCTTGCTGATCACGGCTGTGTACACGGTGTTCGTAACGGTGTTCAGCATGGCGATCGGCGTGGGCGGGGCCCTGCTCCTGAACGAAAAGTTCCCGGGGCGGGGGCTGCTGCTGGGGATCGTGATCCTGCCCTGGTCGCTCAGCACCTATGCGACCGCTGTGATCTGGCGGTTCCTGTACAGCGCCGAGGTCGGCATGTTCAACGCCCTGCTCCGGGACCTTGGCCTGACGCACCAGGCGATCGATTTTCTCTCGGCCAGGACCGCCCTCCTGGCGGCAGCGGTGGCCCATTCCTGGCAGCTTGCGCCGCTGGGCATGTACTTCATGCTCGCTACGCTCGGCGTGGTACCTGATGACCTGTACAAGCTGGCCAAACTTGACAAGCTGGGCGCCTGGGGCCGGTTCTGGCACGTCACCTTTCCCTACCTCAAGCTGCCCTTTCTGATTCAGATGGTCCTGGTGACCGGCGAGGCGGCGCGCACGTTCGACCTGATCTTCTTCCTGACAGGCGGCGGACCCGGCAACGCGACGCGGGGGCTGAGCCAGGAGATCTATGTGGAGACGTTCCAGAATCTGAACCTGGGGTATGGTGCGGCGCAGTCCTGGATCCTTGTGCTGTTCATCCTCGTGATCACCACGGCCTATTTCTTCCTGCTCTTTGGCCGCAAGCGCCGGGAGAGCAAGGGGCAGTTGGAAGGGGGGCGGGCCTGATGCGCACGACCGGCAAGCGCCCTGTGACGATGTTGCTGGCGGCGATTCTGGCGGTCTGGACCCTCATGCCGATCTACTGGATCCTCAACATGTCCTTCATGCACAACCGGGAACTGATCGCCGTTCCGACGCATGTCTATCCACATCAGCCGACCCTTTCGAATTACGTCCGCCTGTTCGGCGGGACGGCGGCCGGACCGACCGGTGAGAAGCTGCTGCCGATCGGGCAGGGCCCACAGATCCGGCAAGGGCTGGTCAACAGTCTGGTGGTCGCCGCATGGACATCGCTCGCGACCCTGCTGATCGCCCTGCCCGCTGCTTATTGTTTCGGGCGCCTGGACTTCCGCGGCAAGACGCCCCTCCTGTTTGCGATCATCGCCAGCCGCTCCTACCCACCGCTCGCCGTGATGATTCCGTTCTACGCTTTCTTCCAGGCGGTCGGGCTGCACGGCACACGCACGGGGCTGGTGATTATCAACCTGACCGCAACGGTGCCGACGGTGGTCTGGATCATGAGCGGCTATTTCGGCAGCCTGCCTGCAACGCTGGAACGGGCCGCCCGGATCGACGGGCTGACGCGCTTGCAGGCCTTCACCCGGGTGATCCTGCCACTTGCCCGGCCGGGGGTGGTGGCGGGAGCGCTGCTGAGTTTCCTTATGTCGTGGAACGAGTTCGCGTTCGCGTGGGTGCTCACGGCGGGATCCAAGGCAGTCACATTCCCGCCGGCACTCTCCACCATGTTTTTTCAGATTTCCTGGCCGGCCGAGATGGCAGCCGCATCCGTAATCGGACTCCTCCCCGCGGCGCTGCTGGGGTACCTGTTCCAGAAGCGCATGCAGACCCTGAACATTGTCGACCCCCTGTAAACCGCGTCGGGAGGGATATGAATGGGATCTGCAAGCATTCGCCTGGCGGATGTGACCAAGCAGTACAGTCGTGGCGGAGAGGTGGCCGTCCGGGGAGTTGACCTGGAGATTCAGCCCAAGGAACTCCTGGTGCTGCTGGGTCCGTCCGGCAGCGGCAAATCGACGGTGCTCAACATCCTCGCGGGGCTTGAGGAGCCGAGCGGCGGCGATCTGTTCTTCGGGGCCGAGCGGATGAACGGGATTCCCCCGGAGGAGCGGGACATTTCGATGGTCTTTCAGTCGATTGCCCTGTATCCCCATCTGAACGTCGAGGAGAACATCCTGTTCGCACTGAGGCAGCGGAAGCTGCCGCCTGCGGAGCAGCAGGCGCGGCTGCGTGAAGTGACCGGCCTGCTCGGGATCACCCAGTACCTGCGCCGCCGCATTCATGAGCTGAGCGGGGGCCAACGCCAGCGGGTCGCCATTGCCAAAGCGCTGGTGAAGCGCCCGGCGCTGTTTCTGCTGGACGAGCCGTTCTCCGCCCTGGACGCCAAGCTCCGCCGGGAGTTGCGCTCCGAGCTGGTCCGGCTGCACCGGCAGCTGGACGCGACGATGGTCTTCGTCACCCACGACCAGGAAGAGGCCATGAGCATCGCGGACCGCATCGCCGTGATGGACCAGGGGCGCCTGGTGCAGGTGAGCAGTGCGCTGGACCTCTACTACAAACCGGAGACCGTCTGGGTCTCCCAGTTTATCGGCGCACATCCCATTAACCTGTTCAGGGCGCAGCGCACAGGTACCGACTGGTCGGTGTCGGCGGGGACGAGCTTCACAGCGCCACCGCCGCTGGCGGCACGGCTGGCCGGGGCTGAGCCCGGTCAGCTGACCCTCGGGGTGCGGCCGGAGTGGATCCAGCTTGTGCCCGGGGAGCACCCGGACGGGCTTGCCGGCGAGATTTTCACCCGGCAGGTCCTCGGAAACGAGATCCTCTACGAGGTCAAGGTGGGCGACCAGCTCTTGAACACAGTTGTCCCCGCGAATATCCTGCTTGGCCCCGGCGATCGGGTCACCGCCCGGGTCATGTGGGAGCAGGTCCTGATCTTTAACGCGGACTCAGGCAAGCGGCTCGCTATTTAGTCAGTCAGGAGGCTGATCGCATGTTTCTCTCCCGGCTGATCGAGCGGAACCCGGCCCTGCTCAAGACGGCAGTGGCATGGCATCAGGAACATAGAATCCCGACCAACACCTACCTGATCGATCTCGACACCATCCGCGACAACGCCCGGATCCTGGCGGCGGCCAAGCGGGAGCACGGCCTGGAGACTTACCTCATGACCAAGCAGCACGGGCGCAACCCACTGGTCAACCTCGTCGCCCTGCAGGAGGGGCTGCACGCCACGGTCAATGTGGACATTCAGTGCGTGCGCATCAACGCCCGCTACGGGGTTCCCATCGGGCATGTGGGCCACCTGAACCAGATTCCCAGGGGCGACATGGACTTTGTCCTGGGGACGGATCCGGAGGTCTGGACCGTGTTCAGCATTGAGCACGCCGAGTTCATCTCCGCGGCCGCGGCACGGCGGGGGCGGGTGCAGGATATCATGCTGCGGGTCTATCGCGACGGCGACGTGTTCTTCCCGGGACAGGAGGGCGGCTTCCCCTTTGACGGGCTGATTGCTGCTGCCCGGCGGATCATGGCGCTGCCCAATGTCCGCATCATGGGGGTCGTCTCGTTCCCCTGCTTCCGTTACAACCTGACGTCGAGCGACCTCGCCGAGCCCTCGCCCAACATGGCCACCCTTGTGGCTGCCGCTGCGAAGCTGCGTGCGGAGCTCGGCCTGGAGATCACCCAGATCAACGCACCCGGCAACACGTCGTCACAGACCTTTCCGATTCTGAAAGCGAACGGTGCCACCCACGTGGAGCCCGGACACGGCCTGCTGGGGACCACCCCGAATCACAGGTTCCGGGACGGGCTGCCGGAACGCCCCGCCTACTGCTATGTCTCGGAGATCACCCACATTTACGAGGGGATGGGCTACGCCCATGGCGGCGGCCTCTTCCAGGACATCTACGACAAGAATTTTCAGTACAAGGCGCTGGTAGGCAGCGACCCCGAGAAGGCACTGGCGAACCAGGTGACCTACAAGCGGGTGGAGCAGATCATCGATTACCATGCCCCGCTGCTGGAGGGCGATCGCTGCCGGGTCGGCGACACGGTGCTCATGGGCTTCCGCAGCCAGTTCCAGATGACCCGGTCCTGGGTCGGGGTAGTCACCGGGTTGTCCAAAGGCAAGCCGGAACTGGCCGGCCTTTTCGACCACGCCGCTCACATGCTCGACCCGCAGAGCCTTGAGGCGCTGCCCCTGGCAGAGGCGCGGGCGATGATCCAAGCGGTTGTGGCCGGCTATCGCTGATGCGAAACAATCCAATGCGATCTGGGTGGTGAACTCGTGCTGCTGCCACTGAAGATACAACCATGTACTGTGGCGTTGATGTCAGAGCTGGAGGAGCGGGGCTGCCTGCGGCGGCTCCTCACGCCCGAGCCGGCCGCACGCAACGCTGCGCCGGGGTCGGTCGTGGACGCGCCAGTCTACGTGAGCGACCCCCGCTACGGCCCACACATGCTGCTCTCCGTCGGCATCAATCACAATATCCCCCGGCTGGTCACCCATCCGGACCACGAGGAATTTCTCCTGATCGGCGACGGCGGCGCGACGCGTCCGCTCATTCTGATTGTCGCCCGCCTTCCCCGTGGGGAGCTTGAGCAGAGGGCACAGGCCGGGTCGCTGGCGCCCACCGATCTGGTAGCGATCGAGCTGGTGTACAACGACCCCGCCCTCAGCTTTTTCACGATGCACAGCGGCACCCCGCACTGCGAGGTGGCCCTGGACGGACTCGGGGCGGTCCCCTGCTTTTTTGTCACCGAGGCCCGGGACCTGCCCAGCCAGGCGGTGGACCTGGCTGGCATCGAGCTTACAGTAACCCGGTGAGGAGGCACAGGCGATGTCTATTAAGGCTGAGGATCGCGAGCGGCTGTTTCAGCTGATCGACCAGCACCAGGAGGCGATCGTTTCCTACATTCAGGACCTGGTCCGGCTGCCCTCGGAAACCCATCCCCCAGGTGGCGACGAGTACGCTGCTCAGATGCGCGTGGCCGAAAGTTTTCGCGCCATGGGGCTGGACAAGGTGGACGTGTTCGAACCGACGGAAGTCCCGGGGATCGAACAGGACCCGGGCTGGTGGCCGGGACTGGACTACCGGGACCGCCCGAACGTGGTGGGTGTGTGGAAGGGGGCGGGCGGTGGCCGGTCGCTCCTGCTCAACGGGCACATCGACGTGGTGCCGGCGGGGCCGCGTGAACTCTGGGACTATGATCCATACGGCGGCACCGTCGCCGACGGCAAGATCTTCGGCCGGGGCGCCGTCGACATGAAGGGGCCGCTGGGGGCGGCGATCATGGTTGCCCGCATCCTCAAGGAGAATGGCTTCCGGCTCAAGGGTGACCTGATCCTCGCCAGCACGGTCAATGAGGAGTTGGGCGGGTACAACGGCAGCCTGGCCTGCATCCGCCGCGGTTATGTAGCCGATGCCGGCATTGTCGTGGAGCCCACATCCCTGAAGATTGAGCCGGGCACGAAGGGCAGTGTCGCCTACCGCATTACGGTCAAGGGCGTCGGGGCGCACAGCCACCTCTGGTGGATGGGCACCAACGCCCTGGACAAGCTGCTCTACCTGCGGGATGCGATGAAGCGGTGGGAGGGCGAGCGCACGCAGGAGCTCCGCGGCCATCCGCTCTACGGCGACCCTGAGATCTTCCCGACCCCGGCCATTGTGGAGGGCATGTACCACCTCTCCGCCGGCCATCCCCATCTCATGAGCGTGCCGCAGGAGGCCGTGGCCGATTTCCATATCGACATGGTGCCCGGCGAGGATACCGAGGAAGTGGCTGC
>JAQBPS010000425.1 GCA_028287415.1 Bacillota bacterium
GAAGGACTCGCCGGTCATGCGCGTCGCCATCTCCGCGAAAAAGTAGAAGTTCTCCGCCGCCCGTGCCGCCTGACCCCGGGCCTGCTTGATCGGTAGCCCGGTGTCCATCGTCTCCAGGTACGCCAGCTGGTCGCCGTGCTTGTTGATCAGGTCGCCGACGCGGCGCAGCAGCCGCGCCCGGTCCGCCGCACGGCCCCCGCGGGCCCAGGGCCCCTCGTTGAAGGCGCGCCGCGCGGCCCGCACGGCACGGTCGATATCCGCGGCCAGCCCTTCGGCCACCGTGGTAATCGGTCGCTGGTCGGCGGGGTTGACGGTCGCAAACGTCTTGCCCGACTGGCCGTCGACGAACTGCCCGTCAATGAAGTGCTGTGCCGGTTTCACATCCACAGGGTCACTCCCTTTCGCGCATGACGGGGTTCTCCAGGGTGCCGATGCCGGCGATCTCCAGGCGCATTACATCGCCCGGATGCACATGGGAGAGCCCCTTTGGCGTCCCCGTGAGGATGATGTCATTCGCCTCGAGGGTCATGAACTCGCTGATGTACTCGATTAGCTGCTCACACGAGCGCACCAGGTTGCGCGTGTTGCCCTCCTGGCGCAGTTCGCCGTTGACGTGGACGCGCAAATCGACCTCGCCGGGGTTGGGCAGATCGTCCCGGTCGACCATCCAGGGGCCGAGCGGGCCGAACGTGTCCCAGCCCTTCGCCTTGAGCGGCGGACGGAAGTAGTTGGTGATGTAGTCGCGCACGGTCACATCGTTGGCGATCGTATAGCCCTTTACATAGTCGAGCGCATTGGCGGCGCTGACCCGCCGGGCCCGGCGCCCGATCACGACTGCCAGCTCGATCTCATAGTGGAGGTACTGCGCGCCCTTCGGGTAGATGACGGGCGAGCGGTGGCCGATCCAGGAATTGCTCGGTTTGAAGAAGAGGGCAGGCACCTCCGGCTCGGCGAGGCCGAGTTCGGCGGCGTGGTCGGCAAAGTTGAGCGCCAGGCCGATCACCTTCCCCGGCGCCACCGGCGGCAGGAACATGGCGTCCGCCTGCCGATGAGTGCGCCCGGCCTCGTCAATCAGCAGCCCTTCGGCGTTGACGGTCCCCTCGTGGTAGACGCCGGCGGCGTAAAAGCGGGCGTGCTTCATGCCTGTGCCTCCTGTTTCAGCTGGATGCCGTAACGCTCAAGCACCTGGCGGACCTTGCTCCGGTTCTCGGCGGAGGGCTCGCAGAGGGGGAGCCGCAGGGTCGGGTGGATCAGGCCCATCAGGCCCATCGCGTGCTTGAGGGGGCCGGGGTTGGTCTCGACGAAGAGGACCTCGTTCAGGGGCAGGAGCCGGTAGTGGAGGTCGAGCGCCTCGGCGTGGCGGCCCGCCGCGACAAGGTTGTAGATCTCGGCGACCTCACGGGGCATCACGTTCGCGGTCGCACTGACATGTCCGGCCCCGCCGATGGCGAGCATCGGGTAGCAGAGCAGTTCGATGCCGGAGTACACGAGGAAATCCCGTCCGCACTGATGGAGCACATGGCTGACGTGCTCAAAGTCCTTGTTCGACTCCTTCACGCCGATAATGCCGGGGCAGTCCCGCCTGAGTCGGGCCATGGTCGCCGGGGCCATGTTGACCGCCGTCCGACCGGGAATGTTGTAGATGATGATCGGGATGTCGACCGCCTCGGCGATGCCCCGGAAGTGGCGGTAGAGCCCCTCCTGGGAGGGCCGGGCGTAGTACGGGACGATGATGAGCGCAGCGTCGGCGCCCAGTTCCTTCGCCACCCGGGTGAGTCGGAGGGTCTCCTCGTAGTTGCCGGTCCCGGTGCCGGGGACGAAGGGCGCCCGTCCGCGGATCGCCTTCATGGCGACGGCCATCACGCGCTCACGCTCCTCAAGGGAGAGGGCGCTCGGCTCGCCGGTGGTCCCAGTGACGGAGATGGCGTGGGTGCCATTCGCGAGGTGCCAGTCGATCAGCCGCACCATGCCCGCCTCGTCAAAGCTGCCGTCGGGCCGGAACGGGGTGACCATGGGGGCGATCGACCCCCGCAACCGGGTAGTTGACATTAGCGAAAAACCTCGCTTTCTCGTGGGAATTATGTTGACGCGCGGGCATTTTATATGGCCACGGATTTCACGGGTTACACGGATTTGGCATTCAAACACTGATTACCGGGTGAACATGTTTTCATATACTTATGTACGAATCTGTGTAACCCGTGAACTCCGTGGCTAATAAATGATTTATTCATGAGTTCCTTCTCAGCGCACATGGCCCTCGTATCTCACGCTGGCCGGCTTTGTAATGCGCGGGCATTTTACATGGCCAAATTTAATTTTATGTATCATCCGCGTCTCTCTTAAATCAGCGCCATCCGCAAATCCAACTCACCACTTAACCTCATACACAGCAGAGTACGGCTCTATGTCTCAAATCCTATCCGATCAGAAATAATAAAACAAGCTGAACTGTCCGTTAGACAGTCTTGAAATGATCATCAGTTTTCACAGTATCAACAACCAGGGCGCAGGGGCAGACCGTTCGCCTGGCGAAATGCGTTAGAGAAGCACACAGCAGGGAGGGTCCACCCATGCCGAACGCAGGACGTCCCGTCACACCGCAAGACCTCTTCGCCTTCCGGCCCGTCAGCGACTGCCAGATCTCCCCCGACGGCCAGTGGATCGCCCATGTACTCGACACCGTCGACCTGGCGAAGAACAAGTCCCGCGGCCGGATCTGGCTCGTGCCGGCCTCCGGTGGGGAGCCCCGGGCCCTGACCAACCCTGGCAGCGGCAGCGACCGCAGCCCCCGCTGGTCTCCTGACTCGCACCGGCTCGCGTTCATCTCCGACCGCAGCGGCAAGCCCCAGGTCTGCGTCATCGATGTGTCGGGCGGCGAGGCGCAGACGCTGGAGAGCGAGCAGCGGCCGACGAGCGCCCCTCTGTGGTCACCGGATGGCCGGCAGATCGCCTTCGCCGCCAGCATCTTCGATAAGGCCGAAGACTGGGCGCCCTACCCCGGCGCACCCGCGGGCGACCGGGAGCGCGCCAAGCAGTATGCGGCCGGACCCAAGCCCGCCGGCGAGCAGAAGGAGGGCACGTCGGAGCCGAGCCAGGTCAAGGTGATCTCCCGGCTCAAGTTTCGGATGGATGGCGTCGGCTACTACGGCGACAAGCGGATCCACC
>JAQBPS010000427.1 GCA_028287415.1 Bacillota bacterium
ATGGCGCGATACCCGCCGCTCTTCGCCACGCGCCCGGGGATGTGCAAGGGAAGCGGGCGAAGAGAAACAAATCTCCCGTCGGGTTTGCGGACGGTGCGGCTCAGCCGAGGCCTGAAAGGCCGAGCGGACGCCTCTGGACCGCATCGGGGTTGACTACGTGCTCAGGTGTCCCGTTGTCAAAGGCGCGCAGGTTGCCCACTGCACCGGCGAAGAAGCGCTCGTACGTCTCCTGCGTCGTCCAGCCGACGTGCGGCGTCAGAATTACATTAGGCAACGTGGTAAACGGATGCCCTGCCGGCAGCGGCTCCTCATCGAACACGTCGAGGGCGGCACCGCCCAGCACGCCGTCCTGCAAAGCCCGCGGCACATCCGGACCCGGTGCGATCGGTCCCCGCGACGTGTTGATGAGGACCAGACCCGGCTTCGCCCGGCGCAGGCGGTCATAGCTGAGCAGCCCCCTCGTTTGATCCGTCAGCCGGATGTGGATCGACAGGAAGTCCGATTGGGCGATCAGTTCATCCAGCGAGACAGCTTCGGCGCCATGCGGCTGCGCCCGCTCCGCCGTGAGGTTGGGGCTCCAGGCCAGCACACGCATGCCGAACGCCCTCGCCCGCACGGCGACCTCGGTGCCGATTTCGCCGAGCCCGACCAGGCCCAGCGTCGTGCCGCCCACTTCGGAGCCCAACAGCGTGGGCCATTCGCCCCGCCGCATCGCCCGGTCGCCCTCGCCCACCCGGTGCACGAGCGCGAGCAGCAGCCCCAGCGTCAGCTCCGCCACCGACTGCGCCGACCCGCCTGTGGTGACCGACACGGCGATGCCCAGTTGCGTCGCGGCCTTCACGTCGATGTGCGCCACCCCTTGCCCCGTCTGGGCCAGGTGGCGGAGGTCGGGCAGCGCAGCGAGCAGTTCGGCGGTGAAGCGCGTCCGCTCACGGATGGGAATCACTGCACTGCATCCTGCCAGGGCGGCGGGGAGGTCAGCAGCAGTTCGGCCCGCGGCATCTCCCAAGCGCCAATTGCTTCGGGCGCCATTCGATAGGCGGTTTCATCTGGTCTCGCATCCTCCTTCACCGCAATTCAACATGCATTCTAAACACATAGAACATGCATTCCTGTATGAAATCGCTGACCAACAGCCAAGTCCTCTCCTGGTTCGGGCTTGCCCTGGACCGGGCTTTTCTTGCTATACTTATAGGAAGGAACTCGGACTTGACGCCCCTGGAAGGATATGGTAACTTATGGATGACAGCTTTTCGCCCGCAGAAAAAGAGCGGCTGGCAGGCTCCTCCGTCCTGCTGATCGGCGCCGGCGGCCTGGGCTCGCCCATCGCCTACCAGCTGGCTGCGGCAGGTGTCGGGCGCATCGGCCTTTGCGATATGGACCAGGTGGACATCTCAAACTTGCAGCGTCAGGTACTTCACTTCACGCAGGATGTCGGGGTGCCCAAAGTTGAAAGCGGCGCCGCGAAAATCCACGCGCTCAACCCGGACACCGTGGTGGAAACGCACGCGGTTGCCATCACGTCCGATAATGCCCTGGAACTGTTCCGGCAGTATGACCTCGTGATTGACGGCAGCGACAACTTCGCAACTCGCTACCTAGTGAACGACGCGAGCGTGCTCACCGGCACGCCTCAGGTGCACGGCTCCATCTTCCGGTGGGACGGGCAGGTCACCGTCTTCCAGCCCGGGGTTGGGCCGTGCTATCGGTGCCTGTACCCCACGCCGCCGCCCCCCGGCACTGTGCCGTCCTGTGCGCAGGCCGGGGTGATCGGCGTGCTCCCGGGCCTGGTCGGCAGCATCATGGCCATGGAGGGCCTCAAGCTCCTCACCGGGCGGGGCGAGAGCCTCACCGGCCGGCTTCTGATCTATAACTCGCTCGGCATGGACATGGCCGAGGTCCGCCTGCGGCGAAACCCGGACTGCCCCGTCTGCGGCGACCACCCGTCCATTACGGAACTCATTGATTACGTAGCGTTTTGCGGAGGTGTGCAGGAATGAGCCTGACCGAGCAGGAGATTGTAAGGTACAGCCGGCACATCATCCTGCCGGAGGTGGGCGGGCGGGGGCAGCGCAAGCTGAAGGCCGCCTCCGTGCTGCTGGCGGGGCTGGGGGCGGCGGGCTCTGCGGCGGCGCTCTACCTGGCCGCGGCCGGCATCGGGCAGATCACCCTGTGGGACCCGCTGGTCGTCACACCGCAGGACCTGGCCTCGGGCATCGCCCATGATCGCAGCCGGATCGGCCTCCCGCGGGCCCGTTCGGCCGCGGTGCCCATGCGGGCCATCAACCCGGACGCGCAGATCGACGTGCTGGACCGGGAAAGCGACGTGCTCGGCGCTGTAGCCGCCCACCAATTGGTGCTGGCCAGTGCCGGTGACTGGGAGGCCCTGACCAACGCAGCCTACAAGTCCGGCGCCGCCACCGTGCTGTACGGCGCGCATGGGGCGTCGGGCGCCGCCGCCGCTTTCCGCCAGGGCCAGCCCTGCCTGCGCTGCCTCGGCGCCGAGCGCGCGCAAAACGCCGGCCTCTTCCCGGAGGCGGGGGGAGCGCCCGCCATCGCTGCCGCAGCGGGGGTCGTGGGCGTTGTCGCCGCCACGGAAGCCGTCAAGCTGATCCTCGGCACGGGTGAACCGCTCTTCGGGCGTGTGCTCTCGTACGACGGCTGGCGTGCGGCCTTCCGTGAGGAGTCCTTC
>JAQBPS010000435.1 GCA_028287415.1 Bacillota bacterium
CGGCGGGCGGCAGTTAACCCCGATACAGGCAGCCTGCTGGTGCTGTATGATCCGACGCGCCTCTCGGTCGATGAGCTCGCCGACCGGCTGGGGCTGGCGCAGCCGGCGGCCCCCGGTCACGACCAGGTCAGGGCAGCCGCGGCGCAAACCCTGCTGACCGGGGCCGCCCTTACCGCGGTTACTGCCAAGCGTATGCTGATCGGCCCGTCCGCACTCTCCCGCTCCATGGTCACCTGGGATCTGGCGGGGCTGATCACCGTGTTCGCCAGCTACCCGTTCCTGCGCAGCGGGCTGGAGGAGTTGTTCCGCCGCGGGCGGCTTAGCGGAGAGCTGGTGCTGGGCGCGGCCGGCCTCGGGGCAACCGTGCTCCGCGAGAACGTGATCGGGCTGGCGGTGCTCTTTCTCGCGAGCCTGAACGAGCTGCTGTTTGCCCGCACAATTCAGTCGTGCGAGGAGGCGTCCGCCCGGCTGGTGCATCCGGAAGAACGGGCCGGACAGGGGCTCCAGCCCGGGCAGCTGATCCGGATTCATAACGGACAGCACATACCGGTGGCGGGCGTGATCACGGGCGGGAGCGGGCTGGTGGATGAGAGCCGCCTATCGGGGCAGTGGGGCGTGCACCGGGCGAGCCCGGGCGCCCATCTCCGTGCAGGGGCACGGCTGGTACACGGCGAGCTCGTACTGCGCATCACCGCGACACCCCGTGTCAAGAGTCCCGACTGCCACGGCCCCCGCCATGACATGCTGATCGCAGACGGCCACACCCGGGGCAGCGCACGCTGGGGGCTGATCGCTGTGGGTGCGTCGCTGCTGACCTGGATCACAACCGGCAGCGGGAGACGGGCCCTGGCGGCCCTGATCGCTGCGGCACCTGCCGCGGCTACGCTGGCCGCGGTCCTCCCCCTGAACGCTGCGACCGCCGCTGCGGCGCGCCGGGGCATCGTCACGAAGGGTGCACATGCGGTGGCTGCGGCGGCAAAAGTCGACACGGTGCTGTTCGACAAGACCGGTACCCTGACCAGCGGCCATCCTGCCGTCGTGGCCCTGGTGCCCGCGACGCCCGACCATTCCACCGCCGATGTGCTTCAGCTTGCCGCATCAGCCGAAGAGCAGGCCGTGCATCCGTTCGCAGCGGCCATCCGGAGCGCTGCTCACAACAAAGGCTTACCGATTCCCGAAGCGCAGGACCACCGGGAATGGCTGGGCCAGGGCGCCGCCGCGACCGTCGCCGGCCACCGCATCGCCGTGGGCAGCGAGGCGTTCATCGCCACACAGTGCACGCTCAGCCCATCTGCAAGTAGCCAGGGCATGCAATTACACGCCGCCGGTCACTCGGTCGTCTACGTTGCGTGCGATGGCGTTCTGATCGGCCTGATCGGCGTGGCTGATGCGATGCGGCCCGAAGTTGCACGCACGTTGACACTGATACGCAGCAGCGGTGTGAATCGCTGCGGCATGGCGACCGGCGACCATGACCGCACCGCACGTCCCGTGGCCACCCGCCTGGGCCTGAGCGGCTGCTGGGCATCCGCCGGCCCGGAGGCCAAGGCGGATCTGATCCGCACGCTGCAAGCGGCCGGGCACACGGTCGCACTCGTCGGCGACGGACTCAATGATGCACCCGGCCTCGCCGCAGCGGACCTGGGCATCGCCGTGGGGCGCGGGCACGCCTCCGTCACCCTGGCGGCGGCCGATGCGGTAATCGCAGACGATGATCTCTGCAAGGTCGGGGAGTTCATCCACCTGGGCCGGCGCGCCGCCCGGGGCGCCCGCGAGAACCAGCTCCTCGCCGCGTGTCTGAACGCTGCGGGGCTGTGGCTGGCCGCAAGCGGCACGATCGGGCCGGTTGGCGCCAGCCTGTGGCATAATGTGACGTCGCTGACCGTCATCATCAATGCGATGCGGATCCTGCCGCGCTAACGCCCTTGTTTAAGACCCCTCCCCCCTTGACCATACTGTCAATGTAAATTGATTCTGTGAAGAGGGGGATCCGCATGCATGCCCGGGAACAGGGCAGCCCCAGTCGCCAGCGCCGCCGGGAGTTGCTGCGCGCCCTGCTGGAGGAAGAGCAGGCGCAGGAGCCCCGGGAGGTAGACGCCGATATTGCGGCCCTGCTCCGGGAAATGCGCAGGGGACGGGGTGTCGGCGGGCTGAGCGGCCTGCTGTCGTCCGAGCAGCTGCAAGGCTTCGTGTGGGGGCTTGGCGCTGCCGCCGTGCTGATGATGGTGATGCCGGCGGCGAAGCAATCGCTGCGGCCGTTTGCCGTGACGACGGTCAAGGGCGCGATGGATCTGATGGACCAGGTGAAAACGCTCTTCGGCGAGGCGGGCGAGGGGCTTCAGGATATCATCGCCGAGGCGCAGTTCGAGCGGGTCAAAGGGGCGGCCGCTCCGACCACACCGGAATAAAACACAAGGGGAACCACGCTTACGCGGGGTTCCCCTTGTTCGCTGCCACCCCGATGCCAGCGGCCAGTGCCAGCTCCCCCACACCGAGCGGCGCCAGCTGGAGCGCCCCCCTCAGCGGCGGCACCAACAGCGCACCCAGACTCATGGCTGCGGCAGCGGCGCCCGCCGTGCGCACCTGGCCCGCCCCGCTTGACGACCGGCAGACGTAGAGATGCCGGACCTGTGCCGCCGCCAGCGTGGCCACCGCCAGGGACCGGGCCTGAGCCAGCGGGCGGCCCGCCCCCAGCGCCCACGCGTACAGGGCGGTGGCGGCCAGCCCCGTCCGCAGCCCGTGCCCCAGCACCTTGCGGCTGAAGCCGGGGCCGAGCAGATCGCCACCGGCTTCGGGCGGGCGCCGCATCACGTCAGGTTCGGGAGGCTGGTCGCCCAGCACGGCAGCGGGCAGGCCGTCGCCCGCCAGGTTCATCCACAGCAGTTGGACCGGGAGCAGCGGCAGCGGGAGGCCCAGCAGCAGGGCGGCGCCCATCAGGCAGACCTCCGCCACGTTCGACCCCAGCAGATACCGGGCCGTGCGGCGTACATTGCCGCGGGTCGTCCGCCCCTGTGCGATCGCCGCCACCAGCGTCAGCAGGTCATCAGCTTCCAGGACAAGGCCTGCCGTCGCCCTCGCCACCTCGGTGCCCCGGTCGCCCATGGCAATGCCGATGTCAGCCTCACGCATCGCGGGCGCGTCGTTAACGCCATCACCCGTCATGGCGACGACATGCCCGCCCTGCCGCAACGCCCGCACCACCCGCAGCTTCTGCGCGGGCGTGGCCCGGGCCACGACGACCGCCTGTGCGAGCGCCGAACCCAGTTCCGCATCGCTCAGAAGGGCCAGCTGCTCACCGCTGACGATGCTGCCCGGGCCGCCATCGAGGCCGACCTCACGCGCTGTGGTCGCAGCGGTCGCAGGATGGTCCCCGGTGATCATCAGCACCCGGATGCCCGCAGCCTTACAGCGGCGGACAGCCTCCGCGGCCTCGGGCCGGGGCGGGTCGGTCATCGCCGCCAGTCCGAGAAAGATCAGCCCCTTCTCGGCCTGCACCGCCTGGACCGAAAGCGGCACGGGGCGGTACGCCGCAGCGAGCACCCGCAGGCCCCGGGCCGCCATGGCTGTGGCGTCCTGGAGCAGTTTGCGGCGCAGCTTGCTGTCCATGCGCCGCACGACGCCGCCGATGAAAACCCGGTCACAGCGCGGCAACAGCACCTCGGGCGCCCCCTTGGCGCAGGCCATCGCCTGCCCCATGGCGTCGCGGCAGACCACGGTCATCCTGCGGCGGTCGGCATCAAATGGCACCTCGAGCAGGCGGTCGCCCTCGCCACCGCTCGCCCGCAGCCCGGCCTTGAGCCCGGCGACGAGCAGGGCGAGCTCCGTTGGGTCGCCGTGGGTCACGAGCGCCCCCTCGTCATCGAGCCCGAGGCGGGCATTATTACAGAGGGCGAGTACCTTGAGCAGCCGCCGCATTGCCGGGTCCGCCAGGGGATCGGCCATGGGTTCACCAGGGGCGCCGATGCGGTGGAACGCGCCATCCGGGCAGTAGCCCTCGCCGGTGATGCGCCAGGCGCTGCCGGTCAGCCTGACCTCCGCGACCGCCATCTGGCCCTGGGTGATCGTCCCGGTCTTGTCGCAGCAGAGGGCGGTGACGGCGCCCATGCTCTCGACCGCCCCGAGGTTCTGAAAGGTGCCGCCCTGGCGCCGCATCCTGCGGGCGCCCGTTGCCAGGGCTAGTGTGACAAAGGTGGGCAGCCCTTCGGGAATCGCGGAAATCGCCAGGCTGACGCCGGCGGTGAGCGCGGTGGCGAGCCCCTGACCCCGCAGCAGCGCCATGCCGGTCACGCCCGCCGCCACCCAGAGACCGATGCGCCCGGCGCGGCGCCCGAGCTGGTCCATCTGGCGCTGAAGCGGTGCGGGCCGCTCCTCGCCCTCGAGCAGGGCGCCGATGCGGCCGAGCGTGCTGTCGCCGCCCGTCGCAGTGACGATCGCCTGCCCCCGCCCCCGGACGACGGGCGTTCCTGCCGCCAGCGCAGCGGACGCCTGCGATTTGTCGACGGCAGTGCACTCGCCGGTCTGGAGGCTCTCATCAACGGCGAGGCCGGTCGCCGTGAGGACTGCGGCATCCGCTGGCACCCGGTCGCCCGCGGCCAGCAGAATCAGGTCGCCGGGCACCAGTTCGGCGGCGGGCACGGTCTGCTCAACGCCGTCACGCACAACCCGTGCGGCCTGGCCGACCAGCGCCCGGAGTGCGGCGACGGAGCGGGCCTTGCCGTCGTCCTGGCTGGCGCCGATCAGCCCGTTCAGCAGCAATACCGCGCCGATGGTGAGCGCATCGCGGCGGTGGCCTGCCAGCAGCGACAGGCCGGCCCCGCCGATGAGGGTCAGCTGCATGGTGTCCTGGTATTGCTGAAGGAAGCGGCGGAAAAAGGAGCGCCTGGGGAGTTCGGGCACGAGGTTGGCCCCGGCCTGAAGCCGACGCCGGCGGACCTCGGCGGTGGTCAGCCCGTTGGGGCCGGGAGCGGTCCGGGGATCGGCATCAACCTCAGCCACTGGCTGCGCCGCGGCGGCCGCTACCTCCGCAGCCACGGGCTGGAGCAGCAACTCCAGGTAGTTGAGCGTGAGCAGCT
>JAQBPS010000450.1 GCA_028287415.1 Bacillota bacterium
AGACTTTTCAAATGAAAAGTCCATGCCTGATAACAGCTTTGTTTCTGCATGGCGGCGCCTTTCCCTTTCGCTGCCCGACGGCGAGCCTGCGCTCGCTCACATCCAGGTCCTGCTCACAGCGGCATAATCGTGGATGCGTCGGCCAAGGTGTAACTAGCGCGTCGGGTGACCGCGCCTGTCGCTGGTGTGGGTGGGTTCGGGCTGGTTCTGCAAGGAGCGCAGGCCCGCATCCAGTTCGGTGATCGAATTCGCAAGGCGGTCCAGCCTTGCTTCCACCCGGATGAGAAGGTAGACGCTAACCACCATGGGAAAGCCGAAATTACCGATTGCCTTCAGGAGTTCTTCCATCCTGGGTCACCTCCGGTTATCATGTAAGGAAAGAACGGGTGTTCGTTATTAAGACGAACATATGTTCGTACAGGTTCTCCTTTCCGGAGGAAATGAGCCTCCGGTCCCGCATGGTCGGGACCAGAGTCACGGGAGATCATCGGATGGACCTGCGTCCCGATGCCGAGCGGCGCTTCAATGCTGATGAGATCGGACGGGTGCTGGCACGGGTGCTCAAGGGCCAACCAACTGATCCACTATAGCTCTATGCCCTCCGGAGTAAGCTATGTTTAAGAATCCAATTCGTTGTCCAGACTCTTCCATAGCAGCGACACGCACGCTAATGGAAGGGGATCTTAATGGCTGGCCCTGATCTCATCTCGTCTACCGTAGCGGCGCGGCTTCTGGGCGTCACTACGGCCACACTACGGCGCCATGAAAGTGGGCCCTTTGACCGGCGCGTCACTCACATCTACGGCGGCGTGTTGAGAGTGTACTGGACCAGCTATCCGAACGGTGAGCGCCGATACAGCCGCCGCGACATCGAGGCCCTGTTGGCCCGGAAATCGGGGTAGGACGAGGAGCTGCGAGATATGCGCTTGGTCACCATTGGTGACGCTGCCCGGCTGCTCGGGCTTGACCCCACCACACTTCGCCGCCGCGAGACATCTGACGGCCAATACGCAGAAGTCTACGGGTACCGCATCAGAATTCACCGCCTGAGCCCAGGTCCGAACGGGCAGCGCCGCTACGACGAAGATGAAATCCACCGAGTGCTGGCCAGGATGAGCCGAAAGTAAAACCAAAAGAGCCTCCCTGGCGCCCGTGAAGGGCTCAGGGAGGCTCTCGTGTTATCGCTCCGGTTTCATCCGCAACAACCGCATGCCATTCAGCGTTACCAGCACCGTGGCGCCCATATCCGCCACGATCGCGAGCCAGAGCGTCAGCCAGCCCGGGAAGACCGCCGCCACCGCCAGCAGCTTCAAGCCCAGCGCAATCGCGATGTTCTGCTTGATCACCGCCAGCGCCGACCGGCTCAGCTTGATCGTGAACGGCAGCTTCGACAGGTCATCCGCCATCAGGGCGATATCGGCTGTCTCCAGGGCGACGTCGGTCCCCGCACCGCCCATGGCGATGCCCACCGTGGCCGCCGCCAGGGCCGGCGCATCGTTGACACCGTCGCCCACCATACCGATGGCGCCATGCTGCGCCGCCAGCTCCCGCACCGCCGCCACCTTCTGCTGTGGCAGCAGCTCAGCCCGCACTTCGTCCACGCCGACCTGGCGCCCGACCGAGCGGGCCGTGGCCGCGTGGTCCCCCGTCAGCATCACGGTGTGGACGATTCCGGCCCGGCGCAGGGCGGCCAGTGCAGCCGCGCTCCCCGCCCGTGCCGTATCCGCCACAGCGATCGCCCCAAGCACTTCCGTGGCCGAACCCACCAGCATGACCGTTTTGCCCTCGGCCTGCCAGCGCTCTGCGAGCGGACCCGCCGGGCCCGGGGCCACGCCCTGTTCAGCGAACAGCGTTGGGCTCCCCACATAGATCTCCTGGCCATCCACAGTCGCCCGGGCCCCGCGCCCGGCGATCGCCTGGAAGTTCACAGCACGATGGTCGGATGCCACGCTGGCTGCCCGCCCCACGATCGCCCGTGCCAGCGGATGTTCGGACATCGACTCCACGGCGGCCGCCAGGCTCAGCAACTGGCTTGCGGACAGGCCGGCCGCCACCGCCTCCACATCCGTCACCACAGGCCGGCCCTGCGTCAGGGTACCGGTCTTATCAAACGCCATCGCCCGTAGGGTCCCGGCCCTTTCCAAGTGTGCTCCGCCCTTGATCAGCACTCCGTTGCGGGCGGCGTTCGTGATCGCCGCAACAATGGTGACCGGCGTGGAGACCACGAGTGCGCACGGGCAGGCGACCACCAGCAGGGATAGCCCCCGGTAGATCCAGGGCGCCCAGGGCTGCGCCAACAACACCGGCGGGACCGCCACGATCAGCGCCGACAGCACCATCACGGCCGGCGTGTAATACCGGGCGAAGCGCTCGACAAAGGTCTGCGTGGGCGCCCGCTGTGCCTGCGCCTCCTCGACCAGGTGGATCACCCGGCTGATCGTCGAGTCCTCCGCCAGCCGGGTCACCTGCACCTCCAACCCGCCGTGGCCATTCACAGTGCCGGCGAACACCTCGTCCCCGGGCGCCGTCTCGACGGGCAGCGACTCGCCGGTGATCGCCGCCTGGTCGATCGCCGACCGCCCGCTCGTGAGCACGCCATCCATGGCCAGCTTCTCGCCCGGCCGCACCAGCAGCGTATCACCCAACCGGACATCGGCCACCGCCACCTCGGCCTCCCGGCCATCCCGGCGGATGCGAGCCGCCTTCGGGGCGATCGCCATGAGCGACCGCAGCGACCGGCGCGCCCTGTCCATCGTGTACGCCTCCAGGGTCTCGCTCACGCCGAACAGCACCGCCACAACGGCGCCCTCGCTCCACTGACCGATCGCAGCGGCGCCCGCCACCGCGATCGTCATCAGCACGTTCATGTCAAAATCAAGCCGCAGGAGGCTGCGCAGCCCCTTGCGCGCCGTGGAGTACCCGCCGACAAGGATCGCCAGCACATACACCGCCAGCACGAGATTACGACCGGCCCCGGCATGCGCCGCGACCTGCCCGGCCACCGCCAGCACAGCCGCGATCCCGGTTGGAATCGCATGCCGGTTCGCCTGCCAAAACGGCGCAGGGGCGACCTCCGCCTCCCCCTCCGGGCGGACCTGGATATGGTGCGCTGCACCTTTCTCCGCGACCAGCTTGCGGTCCACATCCCCTTCGATCGTCACCTTCGCTGCGCCGAAGTTCAAAGCCACCCTGGTGACCCCAGGGAGTGCCGCCACATCCCGTTCGAACTTGGCGGCACAGTCGGCTCAGGTCATGCCGCTCAGGCGGAAGATCAGCTTGCCGCGCCCCGTCTCGCTCATCGGTGTTTCACCTCCCGGAAGTGGGCCATTGCCATCTCGATGAGGGTGACCACGTGATCGTCATCCAGGGAGTAGAAGACCAGCTTCCCCTCCTTGCGGTACTTGGCCAGGCCCATGTTTCGCAGGAGCCGCAGGTGATGCGAGGCCGTGGCGACGCTGATGCCCATCAGGTGCGCGACATCGCAGACGCACAGCTCCTCCTTGGACAGCGCCAGGGCGATGCGGACACGCGTGTCATCAGCCAGGGCCTTGAACAGCAAGGCCAGGCCTTCGGTGCCGACCAGGGCGCCCCGCAGCCGCTCCACCTTGGCAGGGTCATACGAAAAGACCTCGCACATATCCTGCGCCACCGGACCCGTTGTCTGCCCGTCTTTCGCCGTCGCCATCACCCCCGTCACCCATCATTTCGATGGTTGTTTGAATATCAGTTTATGCCTTCTCCTGATAAATGTCACGCTTCAGGCTTTAACTTTCACGGAACCTTTGGGGCTGACGCGGCAGTCTTACCTTCAGACAGGAGGAGTGGTTGCAATGGCGGGCGTCAGCGGCCGGATTGGCGGCAGTTTTACAGGGTATGACCT
>JAQBPS010000719.1 GCA_028287415.1 Bacillota bacterium
TGCATGACCTGCCGGAAGTAACACTCATATACGCCCGCAGGCAGGTCCGCACTGGAGCGGAAGCCCATCGGCGGCGGCATTTGTCGCAGGACGATCCGAATCCCATCTGTAGTGGGAGCGAGGCTCATATCTTGATCGGTAAGGGTGTGTGGGCGTTGCTCCGGCGGTCCATACATACCGCCTAGCAGCCGGCCGTCCGCATCCCGGAAGACCAGGCATGGCATCGCAACCTTGGCCAGCAGCGGCAGGAAATGTTCCACTTCAGCCAGCAATGCCCTGCTGGTTACCGGCTGCACCTGGGTCTTTGGGCTGCCGCCGAGCCGCACGACAAGCGGGTACGCCTCGGCCCCGAGCCCCACGATAATCGCTTGCAGTGATTCCAGATGGCTCAGGCGAAGCGTGTGAGTGTTGGCACCCGGAACCGTCAGCGAAAAGAGCTGGTGCATGGCAGCACCCCCTTTTATACATACAATCATTCATTTAGTATACAGGAAGTCAGCATGTAGTATACAGCAACCCGTCATTGCGCAGAACCGGTTATCGCCTGGTGAGGTAGCATATGAGCAAATAGTGGTACAAGGTGCTAAACTCACACCCCTACAGTCACATGGAGTCAAAGGAACAATAAGATATGCTTATAACCTCGATTAGTACCAATAATAGGGAATGGTATCGTTGACATAGCTAACGACCCAGGGATACAATAAGGGCGACTGTTCCGGCATACTTTTCAGAAGCGCGTCTCGCCAAACAATCAGAAAGTCAACGGAGAGAAAGGAGCGAAACCAGGGGCATGCAAGACTTCATCCGCCGCAACCACTACCTGCTGCGAAGGTTGCATTCGCTGTCCGGTATCGTCCCGGTCGGTGGGTTCCTGCTGTTTCATCTCTACGAGAATGCCCAGGCCATGCGGAGTCCGGCGCTTTACAACGAGTCGATCCGGGCGATCAACAGTCTGCCGATGGTTTGGGTGCTGGAAGTTCTCTTCATCTTCATTCCGCTGTACTTCCACGCCATCTACGGCATCTATATCGCGGCCGACGCCAAGTACAACGTGTCGAATTATGGCTACGGCCGTAACTGGGCGTTCTTTTTCCAGCGGTTGACCGGTATCATCACGCTCTTCTTCGTCACCTACCATATCTGGCATTTCCGCTTCCAGAAGCTGATTGGTGCGTTCGGCACATACGTTGGCGGGGACTCCATGAGCGGCCTGCCCTCCTTTGATATTGTGAAGGCAGCCTTCGCAAACAACATCGTCGTCGCACTCTATCTGGTCGGCGTTGTGGCTGCCGCTTATCACCTCTGCAATGGCGTTTACACCTTCCTCATCACCTGGGGCATCACCATTGGCCCCAAGAGCCAGCGCATCTCCAACGTCATTACAAACGCCGCATTTGTGGCCGTGAGCGCACTCGGCATTGTCGCCGTGTTTGCGTTCCGCTAAAGGAGGGATCAGTGCATGCCTAAGATCATCATAGTAGGTGGCGGCCTGGCTGGTCTCATGGCCACCATCAAGGCGGCGGAAGCCGGCTTCCACGTCGACCTGATTTCGCTCGTGCCCGTGAAGCGCTCCCACTCGGTTTGCGCCCAGGGCGGCATCAATGGCGCCGTGAACACCAAGGGTGAGGGCGACTCCCCGTGGACTCACTTTGACGATACCGTGTACGGCGGTGACTTCCTCGCTGACCAGCCCCCGGTCAAGGCCATGTGCGAGGCGGCCCCCGGCGTTATTTATCTGCTCGACCGCATGGGTGTGCCGTTCAACCGCACCCCTGAAGGCCTGATCGACTTCCGCCGCTTCGGCGGCACGCTGCACCATCGGACCGCCTTCTCAGGCGGCTCGACCGGTCAGCAGCTGCTTTACGCGCTGGATGAGCAGGTGCGCCGCCATGAGGTTGCCGGCCTGGTCACCAAGTATGAGGGCTGGGACTTTACCGGCCTGATTCTGCATGAGGGCCGGGTGGTGGGTTGCACCGCTCAGAACCTTCACAGCATGGAATTCAAGGCCTTCAAGTCCGACGTGGTGCTGATGGCCACCGGCGGTATCGGCATGATTTTCGGCAAGTCGACGAACTCCGTCATCAACACGGGCTCGGCGGCTGCCATTGTCTACAAGCAGGGCGCCCAGTATGCCAACGCCGAGTTCATCCAGGTCCATCCGACCGCCATCCCCGGCGACGACAAGCTCCGCCTCATGTCGGAGTCGATCCGCGGCGAGGGCGGGCGTATCTGGACCTATAAAGATGGTAAGCCGTGGTACTTCCTCGAAGAGAAGTACCCGAAGTATGGCAACCTGGTGCCCCGTGACATTGCCACCCGTGAGATCTTCAATGTGTGCGTGAATCTGGGGCTCGGCGTCGATGGCAAGAACCAGGTCTACCTGGACGTCTCGCACATTCCCGCCGAAACGCTCCACCGGAAGATCGGCAACCTGATCGACATGTACATGAAGTTCGTAGGCGATGACGCCACCAAGATCCCGATGAAGATCTTCCCGGGCATGCACTACACCATGGGCGGCATCTGGGCCGGTTATGACAAGAAGGCCAATGGCGACATGGATACCGCCAGCCCGAAGACGGCCATGAGCAACATTCCCGGCCTGTATGCCATCGGTGAGGCCTCCAACCAGTACCACGGGGCCAACCGCCTGGGCGCCAACTCCCTCGTCTCCTGCATTTTCGAGGGCATGATCGCCGGACCGGCGGCCGTCAAGTATATCAAGGGCCTTGGCGAGACCCATGCTGAAGAGCTGCCGGAGTCGATCTTCGAGGCGGCGATCAACGAGCAGGTGGAGAAGTACGCCGGGGTCCTGCGCATGGATGGCCCCGAGAACCCTTATGTGCTGGCCGACGAGCTCGGCAAGTGGATGACCGACAACGTCACCGTTGTTCGCTTCAACGACAGGCTGGAAGCGACGCTGAACAAGATCGGTGAACTGCAGGAGCGCTACGGGAAGATCGGCGTGCCCGACACCGGCAGCCACTCCAACCAGCCTGCCGTGTTCACCCGCTGGCTCGACGGCATGCTGACGCTGGCCGAGGTGATCACCAAGGGGGCGCTGCTCCGCAACGAGTCGCGGGGCGCTCATTACAAGCCGGACTTCCCGGAGCGTGACGATGAGAACTTCCTGAAGGCCACCATCGCCACGTACACGCCGAATGGCCCGGAGCTGAGCTACGTGCCGGTCGACGTCTCGCATATCCAGCCGCGCAAGCGGGACTACACCAAGAAGTAAGGGGGCGAATCCGACCATGGCCGAGAAGTTCATTGAACTGCGCGTCAAGCGCCAGGTGGCTCCGGGCGAGCCCGCCTATTGGGAGGAGTTCAAGCTTCCCTACCGGCAGAACGCCAATATCATCTCCTGCCTGATGGAGATTCAGCGTAACCCGATCACCGCCGACGGGAAGCGCACGGCGCCGGTAGCGTGGGAGTCCAACTGTCTGGAAGAGGTCTGCGGTGCCTGCACCATGGTGATCAACGGGAAGGCCCGCCAGAGCTGCTCTGCCCTCGTGGACAACTTCACTCAGCCGATCAGCCTGGAGCCAATGAAGTCGTTCCCGGTGGTGCGGGATCTGATGGTTGACCGCAGCAAGATGTTTGAAGCGCTCAAGCGGGTCCGGGCCTGGATTCCGATCGACGGTACCCACGACCTGGGCCCCGGCCCCAGGCAGTCGCCGGATGACCAGGAGTGGATGTATAAGCTCTCCGAGTGCATGACCTGCGGTTGCTGCATGGAGGCCTGCCCGAATTACAATGAGGGCACTGACTTCATCGGGCCGGCCCCGATCAGCCAGGCACGGCTTTTCAACGCCCACCCGACCGGCAAGATGCACGCGGGCGAGCGGCTTGATGTCCTGATGCAGCCAGGCGGCCTCAACGAGTGTGGCAACGCACAGAACTGCGTGAAGGTCTGCCCGAAGGAGATTCCGCTCACCACTTCGATTGCCGACCTGGACCGCCAGGTCACGGTGCACGCTCTCAAGAAGGCATTTACGAAGTAAGGTACGCATCGGCAAGGCCCGCCACCCTGAGGATGGCGGGCCTTTGTGTACGACCTATGGCTATGTTTTGGCTGCAAATTCACGCCCGGTGGTCCGCTTCGTGTACTGGATCGGGGGTTCTATGGTGGGCCGGGGCCCGAAACGGCCTGCGATTGTGCGGACATGCATGCACTCCTCGCCATAAGCAGCACCTCCCCCGCACTGGATTTCGGCGTTTTGTTTACCGGTGCTCTTTGTTCAGGTCACTTGTTCACATGTTGTGAACCGGTTTCTGACTTTATGGTACTATCTGGGAGCGCATCCGTCAAGTACCATTTATCTGTTCTATCAGACAACGCCATCATACGGTCGCTGGCGGACATTCGGGCGATGCTACCCCCAGCGTAAATCCCGTCAGACGTGTTCACAATCCGAGAACATCGATGTACAATATGGCT
This sequence comes from Bacillota bacterium, assembly GCA_028287415.1. Lineage (GTDB taxonomy): Bacteria > Bacillota > Sulfobacillia > Symbiobacteriales > Symbiobacteriaceae > RYN-353. The sequence goes on from JAQBPS010000719.1 coordinate 4,445, forward strand.
ATATTCTACTTAAGAGGGCGTGGCCGCACATGGGCTCCCGTAGCGCTGATCGCCGGACCCGGTCCCTTGTGCTAGGCAGCCGTCTGCGGCAGCTGCGCGAAGGATTGGGCCTGATCCTACAAGACGTGGCAGATCTGTTCCAGACTTCCCGGAATGTCCCCTCTCAGTGGGAGGGCGGGCAGCGGGAGCCCTCATATGACATACTTCTTGTATTAGCCGATTATTATGGGGTGACAACCGACTGGCTGCTGGGCCGCGAGGGGGCGGAGAAGGAGAGCCCCCGAGTA
>JAQBPS010000466.1 GCA_028287415.1 Bacillota bacterium
CGTTCGAGCAGCCGGAGCCGCCGAGGCTCATGTTTGCCACCTTGATGTTGTAGGTCGCCTTATGGCTGATCATCCAGTTGATGCCGTTGATGATGTTTGTGGTGCTCCCGCTGCCAGCGGAATTGAGCACCTTGATGCCGACGAGGGCGGCGCCCGGCGCATTGCCCTTGTAGGCGGCATTGCCCGCACCCCTGCCGGCGATGATGCCGGACACGTGGCTACCGTGGCCCTGGTCGTCGTAAGGGGTCGTCATGCCGTTCACGTAGTCGACCCAGCCAATCACCTTGCCCTGGAGAACGACGTGCGCCGCATCGATGCCGGTGTCAATCACGGCGGCGACCACGTTGTTCGCCGAGCAGCAGGCGAAGCCGCGGCTGCCGTCGATGCCGTAGTCAGCACGGGCCTTCTGGACGCCTGTATACAGGGTCGATGTATCGTTCGTGATATGGACGGGCTGATCAAGGTCGACCTGCTTGATGACCGAGAGGCCCTGGAGCGCCCTGATCTGGCGCTTGGTCAGCTTCGCCGCGAAGCCCTGGATGGCGGCATCCCACTGCGCCTTGTACCCCAGGCGCCCTGCGGACTGCTCCACCGCCTGATACAGGGCGGGGTTGGCAGCGGTGGTGAACTGGACGATCACATCGAACGAGTCCGTCTCGGCAGCGGTGGCGATTCGGCTGGACAGCGTCGACATCAGCTTGTCGGGGCCGGTGAAGACGGCTTCGGCCGGGGCGGCGGGGGCCGGAGCTGCCGGCTTGGCGGGCTGGGCGCTCGCCGTGGCGCCGCACATGGCGCCAACAACCATCAGCGCCGCAAAGGATGCCACGAATCTGCGGTGCATGGTATCGCTCTCCTCTCGAGCATATGTTCTGATCTTATTATCAGAATATAGAAGCGACTTCATCGGTGCAATGGATGCAGGCCCAATAACCTGAGGGTCGAAGGTCCCGGCACGTTTTTGACGTATTGAAACTGTTTAAATTGTATGTTATATTTAATTTCACTGTGAACATAACGGTAGTGTCAGGGGGTGTCGGATATCACTGGCCGATCAACCGTCCGGCGTGCTGCAGCCACCGGGATTCGCGCTCTGCTCGCCATGGCCCTGCTGCTCTCGCTCGGACTGTGCCTCCCGGCCGGGCGGGCGCGGGCCGCGGACCTCGCCGAACCCCATTGGGACGCATGCACGGTCACGCCCGGCCAGACGGTGCTGGTGACCTATCCGGAACTCTCCTACCACCAGAACCTCGATTTCTGGCAGATTCCCTGGAAAGCGGGCGACAAGCTAAACGGCTCCATCCAACTCCAGGTCCAGACGCCTGAACCGCTGCCGAACCTGACAATTCACATGGTCGGCGGCGCGGCGGCGATGGATAGCGGCAGCCGCCGCTTCATCACGGCCAACCATGTCGTTTTCACCCGCGCTGACAGCGGCGCTCCGCCTGCCGATGGCAAGCCACAGCTGGATAACGGCAAGGCCTATGTATTCAATTTCATCGCGGACGAAATACCGGGCGAGGATACCTATTGCGCGCACCTGGAAGCAGTCTGGGGGGAAGCGGGCCATCTCAGCCGCGAACCGCTGCCGTCGCTGAAGCTGAAGGCTTACGGCGACGCGACCGTCCGCGTCCTCTCCGGCCAGCAACTCCAGGCGCAGTGGACGAACCTCGATGCGCCCCTGAACCCGTTCAAGCTGCTGCAGCATACCATGGTCGTTCAGGATGACGTCTACTTCAGCCGCTACAACCCCGAGCCAACCCTGATTTTTACGATGCCCGGGAATCCAAGCGTATCCAGCACCCAGGAATTCGCTGTCCAGGTCGCCCTCGACCCGGTGCTCGACGAGCATAACACCCCGACACCGAACGTCTTGTTCTGGATCGAGCGGGGGCAGTCGCCGCGTCCAGTGACGGGCGAAGCCGTTCAGACCTTGAAGATCGGAATCAACGACTCCTTTCGCATTCATATCTTCCGAAGGCATGTAAACAAGGACGGCCAGGTCGTCTCGGCTGACCGTATCCCCCCGGGTAAGTACCACACCAACCTCACCATCACAACGCCCTGGGGCACCCGGCAGGAACCGGTGGAGATCGCCGTCCGGGATGCGCCGCTCTGGCCGGCCCTCACCTTGATCGCCGGGGTCCTCGTCTCCTTGCTGGCCGCCCACTGGGAGCGCCGCCAGCCGATGTACCGGGCACAGCTGAAGGCGCGCCGCTGGCGCCGCTTCTACATCCTGCAGGGACTGAAGCTGTTCCTGGTGGAAGCGGTCCTGGCACGGATCAATCTGGCAGTCGCCGCCAGGGACGTACCGGATGCGACCCGTGAAGCCGACCTGCTGGAAAATCTGCTGCGCAGCCTGCCGGACACGCTGCTTGTGGACGGCGTGATCCAGGGCCTGCTCACCCTGCCGCAAGTCTCGCCCACGATGATTGCCGCCGAGGTCTCCGGCGCCAGCACGGTGGCAGAGGCTCACGACCGGCTGGCCGCCTTTTGTGCCGCCTCCGGTGACCCCGCCGTGCAGGAAATCGCCGCACCGCTGGCCCTGAAGAGCGGCTACAGTGGGGCGAAGCCGTTGCCGCTGGCGGAAGTGAAGCCCCTCGAGTGGCTGCGCTGGGGAGTGCGTGAGTGGCTGTCTGAGCTCTTCATCGGCGTCCGGCGGTCCGCGACCTGGCTCACAATGCCAAGCATGTGGGATACCGTCACGATGGTCGTCTTTTTCGTGCTGATGAACGGCGGCATGATCGCCCTTCAGATGGTGGAGGCTTACGGACCCAACGCCACGTTCGGCTCGTCGGCCGATTACCTTAGCTTGCTGTTCTGGGGGTTCGCCGGCGATACCACGCGCAAGAAGCTGACAGATCTGGCCGGCAAGGTCCTGCCGTCAGACCACCTCCCCGGCGGCCTGAACGCCCCTTCGCCGACTACACCGCCTGATACGCCCCCCCATTAGTGCACACAACAAAGCCCTCACCCCGGTCGCCGGGATGAGGGCTTTCACTATGTCACTGCGACCTCGGCATCGAAGTGGAACAGTGTGGTTGCCTGGAGAAAGGCTTCCGCCTCCCGGGGCCAGTCGCTGAAGTCCGGCGCCCAGCCCCACTTGCGCTGGAGGCGGGCCGCCTTGCGGATGCTCTGGATCAGCGGCTGCACGCCATCGGTCGACGCCATCAGCCCGGTCAGGTCCGCCAGCCGCACGATGTGCCGGTTTGGCACCGCCAGCGGCCCGCCGACGGAGAGCCGGCTGCCAAAGGCGAGCAGTACTGCAATCGCCAGGCTGAGCGGGTCCCGGCCGCCCTGGAGATCCTCCAGGATGATGCTGCTGAACAGGGCCATGTGGCCGACCAGTCCGGTGTCCGGCAGGGCCGGGGCCCAGCTCTCCGGCCCGGGCAGAACCGCCCACTGCTCACCCCGGGTGAGCAGGGCGCCGTCCTGCTCGACGAAGACCGTCTGCCCGTACTCCCGCAGCTTCAGGGACCAGAGCGGGTGCTCGCTGTGCTCGTACGTCAGAATCCCGTCTGCCAGGTCCCAGCGCAGGACAGCCACCCCTACCGCCCCCAGTGCCGCCACAGCGGCCCGGCACCGGTCGGCATGCTCCTGGCGGGGCCGCTGTCGCCCGGTCACCCCGAGTCCCGCCACCAGGGCGGCCCCGTCAACCTCACCCGGGCCGGCGCCCGTCAGCACAAGATGCATCCTGGCCGCATCGGGCCCCAGATCCCGCAGGATGAAGTAGAGCAGCTCCTTGCGCCCCGCCAGCAATTCCGCCGCTGACGCCTCAAACGGCAGCACCACCCGGTACCCGTCAGCGGCCGCCGTAACAAACTGCGGCTGCCAATTCTCCCCCTCGGGCCACTCAAACGAGGGCAGAAGCTCACCCACAGGCTCCTCAAGGCCGCCGGACCGCCGCCCCTTCCCACCGCCCATGCGCAGCCGCACCAGCACCGGCTCAAGCCGCCCCAGCCACATCCGCGGCAAATCAGCGATCAGGGCCTGCCCCAACCGCTCAACAGCGTGCGGACTTTCAAGGAGCCCGGGCACGTCTACCACCTGCCGCCCCAACTCCGCCAGCCATCCCGCCATCTCCGCCTCAACATCCCACCCACCCTCATCATCAAGAGCAGGCGGCGCCTCAACAAGATCGATGGCCACCCGATAGTCGGCGCCGGTGGCGGCGCCGGCCAGCACAGCGCTCACCTGGTCGGCAAGCTCAGCCGCACCAGCCCGCCGCAACAGCTCAGCGAGCTCATGAAGCGTCCCGGCAAGCGCCCGCCACCCCGCATAAGATCGCAACAACGCCCAGGGGCTCAATGCGGCTCACCACCCAGTGCTCAAACTGTGCGAACGGCCCCGTTCGGGGTCCGGAGGAGCATCAGAACGGGTAGTTCAACGATTCGCAGCCCTGGGCGGCACCGCAGTGGCAGCGCTACCCGACTCGGTAGGCGAGCGAACGAGGACGCCGCTCAGGGCGAGAATCATTACAAAATTAAGCCGTTCTGCCGCGACGAGGGGCTCCGAACGGTGGACGTTCAGCTCAGTGCCTTCTCCCACTCAAAGTAAAGCCGCTCAAGATCCCCCTGAATCGCGTTGTATTCCGCGACCGCTTCGCGCCCGGTGGCCGAGCGGTAGATGTCCGGGTCAGACATCCGCTCCTCGAGCTCCCCCTTGCGGGCCTCCAGCCGCTGAATCTCCAGCTCAACCTTGCGAAGCGCTTCAGTGGCCTTGCGCTCTTCCCGCCGCTGATTACGGGCGGCCTCACCCGACTGCACAGCCGGCTTGCTCTCAACAAGCGTCGACACCACCGCAACCTGCTCCGCAGCGTAAGCCGCGAGTCGTTCCTTCTCCGACTTGTAGGCGCTGTAGTTGCCCGCCCACTCGGCCACGCCGTCCGCCTGTCCGAACTCCCACACCTTCGTCGCCACCTGGTCCACGAAGTAGCGGTCATGCGACACGAACAGCACCGTGCCCGGGTAGTCCTGGAGCGCCTCCTCCAGCACCTGCTTCGACTCCAGGTCCAGATGGTTTGTCGGCTCATCCAGCAGCAGGACATTCGCCCCCGCCACCATCAGCTTCGCCAGGATCAGCCGGTTACGCTCGCCACCCGAGCACTGGGCGATCGGCTTGTGCGCGTCATCGCCCGAAAACAGGAACCGCCCCAGCAGCGAGTGCGCATCAAACTTGGTAAAGCCGGGGATCTCCAGCATCTCCTCCATGCAGGTGCGGCTGTAATCCAGCGCATCGAGATCCTGGCTGAAGTAGCCCTGCTCCACCCCCACGCCCCAGAAGACCGTCCCGCTGCTCTGCTTGAGCAGCCCGTGCGCGATCTTCAGGAACGTCGACTTGCCCGACCCGTTCGGCCCGAGCAGCGCCACCTTGTCGCCCTTATACAGCTTCAGGTTGACCCCGGAGAAGATCACGCGATCGCCATACGCCTTGGTGACATTCTCCGCCTTCAGCACGTCGTCGCCCGACTCGTAATCCATGGCGAACGACAGCTTCATGTGCTTGTGCCGGACCTGTGGCCGCTCCATCAGCTCCATCTTGTCGAGCTGCCGCTTGCGGCTCATCGCCTGGTCCTTGCGCGAGGGGGTGCTGCGCCACTTCTCATAGAAGGTGCGCAGCTTCTCGGCCTCGGCCTGCTGCCGCTCGTAAGCGGTCATTGCCGCCTCCTGGCGCCGCTTCTTCTCTTCGAGGTAGTAGCTGTAGTTGCCATGGTAGATATCGGACGTGCGGTTATCGATCTCCAGCGTCCGCGTAATCACCTTATCCAGGAAGTAGCGGTCATGGGAGACGAGAATCGCCGCGGACTTCATGTTCTTGAAGTAACCCTCCAGCCACTCAACGGCCTGGAGGTCCAGGTGGTTGGTCGGCTCGTCGAGCAGCATCAGCGCCGGCTCCTCCAGCAGCAGCTTGCCGAGGCCCAGCCGGACCTTCTGCCCGCCCGACAGGACGTCGACCGGCTTGGCCAGGTCTTCGGCTGTGAAGCCCAAGCCGAACAGGACCGTTTTGACCCGGGCGGGCGCATCGTAGCCGCCGGCAGCCTCAAACTGGGCCGTCACCCGGGTGTACTCCTCCATGATCGCCTGGAGTTGGTCATCGCCAGTGGCGGCGCCCATCCGATCCTCCAGGGTCCGGAGATCCCGCTCCCACTTGTGGAGGTAGGCAAAGACCGACTGCGCCTCCTCCAGCATCGTCCGCCCGGGCGTGAACTCCGGGTCCTGGCTCACATAGCCCATCTTCGTGCCGCCCGGCAGGATGATCGAGCCCTCATCATATTCCATGCGGCCCATCAGGATCTTCAAAAGCGTCGTCTTGCCGGAGCCGTTCCGGCCCACCAGCGCCATCTTCTCGCCATCATTCAGCAGGAAGCCGATATCCTTAAAAAGCAGGTCGACGCCCCAGTATTTGCTGAGACCCGCGACCGTTAAAATCGCCATGTTGTGTAGTCCTCCATCCCCGTCGTAGATTGTCGCGCGCAGAGCGGCCCGACACGGCGAAGTTCCGTATACGATAAAAAGCGCCGCAGGTAAGCTTTCCTTACCGCGGCGCGAATGGACAAGCCAATGCGCTCGGGCAGGAAGGCCGCTCTTGGATACCCCTGCTGCTTCCGGTTTGCCGCCGTCAAAAGGGCAGACTGCCCCCTTGTTGCTCCTAAGAGCGAACGGCACAGACCAGAGAGATGGGTATCATGGCGGTCTCCTACCTCCTCAGTTTCACAATCGTATGTAATTGTACGGGTTTGGGAGCAAAAAGTCAATCGCCCCCCTGGAGAGACTCCTGAAAGATCGCGTTTAGAATTTAGACACAACCCCCAAAACCCTCACAACGCGGACGAAAACTTGTAGCGTCCGGACAGTTGACAACGGAAAACTTTGAGTCTGGAGGGGAGATCAACATGCGCTTTCCTTTTCTGCAACCCGCCGCTGCGAACGGGCCCTTTGGCCGCAACGCATGCCTGCTGTCTGCCGCCGCCATCGTAGCCGGGTCACTCGCCTGGTACGGTCCCACCCATGTCCGTGCCGCGAGCCCGTCTATGCCGACCAACGTCCGCCTGAGCCCCGGCAACGTCACCTATGACGGCATGGTCGTCATCACGTGGGATGCACCGACTGATGCGAACGTCGCCTACTATCAAATCTTCCGCTACAACGGCTCGTCGGCCGCAAAAGCCAGCGAGGTCACCTACATCGGCCGCACCGAAGATGCCCGCAATTACTTCATCGACCAGACGCCCACTGAAGGAAACTTTCAGTATGCGGTGATCTCGGTCGACAAATCGGCCAACGCCAGCATGCCCAGTGCCTGGGTGAAGGTGACCGCTGACTTCCCGTCCAACGGAATCGGCAAGATCGAGCCGGACGTTACGGCCCCGCCGGCCCCCGGCGGCCTGCACGCCGGTATCGTTGGCGGCAACAGCAAGACCGTCTCGCTCGGGTGGAACCAGGGCACCGCCGGCGACCTCTGGCGCTGCATCGTCTACCGCCAGGACAACAGCGGGACACCGCAGCCGGCCGGCTACACGGCGGGTGCGAACAACAGCTTCACCGACACCGTCCCGACGGACGGCAACTACAACTATTCCGTGGTGGCTCAGGACAAGACCGGTAACGTCAGCCCGCCCACAGCGGTAGCGGGCATCACGGTCGACAGCACCGCTCCATCCGTTAATGTCAGCACCCCGGTCGCCGGCCAGACCTATGACCGGAG
>JAQBPS010000497.1 GCA_028287415.1 Bacillota bacterium
GGTTCGAGACGTTTGCGCCGGAGGGCCGGGCGCCGGAAATCGGCGAGGTGTGGCGGTCGCCTGACCACGCCCGCACGCTTCAGGAGATCGCTGAGACCAAGGCTGAGTCCTTCTACCGGGGTGCGCTCGCTGAGCAGATCGACCAGTTCTCCCGGCAGTACGGCGGCTACCTGCGCAAGGAGGATCTGGCGGCCTTCCGGTCCGAGTGGGTCGATCCGATCCGGGTCGACTACCGCGGCTACGACGTGTGGGAGATTCCGCCGAATGGCCAGGGCATCATCGCGCTGATGGCGCTCAACATTGCCAAGGGGTTCGACTTCAGCGAGCGGGACACGGTTGAGACTTACCATCGCCAGATCGAGGCGCTCAAGCTCGCCTTTGCCGACGGCCTTCAGCACGTTGCTGATCCGCGGCACATGCGGGCCAGCGTTCAGGATCTGCTTTCCGAGGCGTACGCGGCGGAGCGCCGGGGCCTGATCGGCGATCGTGCGCTCACCCCGGCGCCGGGTGAGCCCGGCCAGGGCGGCACCGTCTACCTCTGCACAGCGGATGGCGAGGGCAACATGGTCTCGATGATCCAGTCGAACTACATGGGCTTCGGCTCGGGCCTCGTGGTGCCGGGCACGGGCATCGGCCTGCACAACCGCGGCCATAACTTCCGGCTCGACCCGCATCACGACAACGCGCTGGCGCCGGGCAAGAAGCCGTATCACACGATCATCCCGGGCTTCCTCAGCAAGGATGGCCAGGCGGTCGGCCCGTTCGGCGTGATGGGCGGCTTCATGCAGCCGCAGGGGCACATGCAGGTGGTCATGAACGCGGTCGACTTCCACCTGAACCCGCAGGCGGCGCTGGACGCCCCGCGGTGGCAGTGGCTGGAGGGCAAGACGGTCGAGATTGAGCACACGACCCCTGAGCATATCTTCGACGGTCTGCTGCGCAAGGGGCACGACGTCCGGTGGGCGGTGGGCTCCGGCGGCTTCGGGCGGGGCGAGATCATCTGGCGGATGGCGAACGGCGTGCTGGTCGGCGGCACGGAGCCCCGCACGGATGGGCAGATTGCGGCCTGGTAGCTGCAGGGCAATAGAGACGGGGCAGGAGCGATTGCTCCTGCCCCGTTTTATTGTTCCACTTGGATTTGAACGAAAATTATTTTTACATAGGTAACATAATGTACAAGGAATTTTTAATATAAACCGAAATGTAATAACTAACTTGGGATGACCCAAGGCATGCAAGGAGGTCGGCGATGAGATGAGGATCAACCGATGGCCTCAGCGAATCCGGCGATCGTTCAGCGCAGCGTTGATAGCGGCCCTGTTGGCAGTTCCCCTGATCGCAGCCCCACCGGCGGCACATAGGGCCCTCGCGGACACCGGCTCCGGCACCTGCCAGGTCCAGCAGCAGACGAACCTCCCGGCCAAAATGCGCGACGGCACCACGCTCTACGCCGACGTCTACCGGCCCATGGAGCAGGGAACCTATCCGGTCATTCTGATGCGGTTGCCCTACAACAAAACACTGGCGATGTCCACCGTCTATCGCCCGCCTACCTTTTACGCCTCTCACTGCTACATCGTTGTGATCCAGGATGTGCGCGGGCAGTACGCCTCCGGCGGCGTCTTCTACCCATTCCGAAATGAGATGAATGACGGTTACGACTCGGTGGAGTGGGCCGCAGCCCTGCCCGGCTCCAACGGCAAGGTCGGTATGTACGGTTACTCGTATGTCGGCGCCACCCAGTGGCTGGCGGCCACGCAGGCACCGCCGCATCTGGTTGCCATCGCCCCGGGGATGACCGCATCCGACTACTATGAGGGCTGGACGTACAACCACGGCGCGCTTTCGCTGGCCTTTGCGGAGTCCTGGCCGAGTACCAGCATCGCCAAGAGCGCCACGGCAAAGCTGACGGATCAATCATTTACCACGGCGATGACGACTGCTGCGGACCCCAAGACCATCTGGGACAGCTATAAGTTCCTACCGATCAAACAGTACCCGCAGCTCTTCCCGACAGATGCGCGTGTCGCACCCTACTTTTACGACTGGGTCGACCATTCCACCTACGATGCATATTGGCAGCAGTGGTCGATCCGGGAGCGATACAACCAGATCACCGTGCCGGCCTTGAACTACGGCGGTTGGTCTGACGTGTTCGTCAACGGGACCATCGAGAACTTCACAGGCATGCAGAAGCACGGTGCCACCGAGGCGGCCCGGAAGGGGCAGAAGCTCGTCATCGGCCCCTACATTCATAGCGGATGGACCCGTGATGCCGCTGGGGCGGCGGCGGGCCTGGACTTCGGCCCCCTGGCTGACAACCCGGAACCTGAACTCATTCTGCGCTGGTATGATTATTGGCTGAAGGGGATCGCCAACGGCCTCGATAAGGATCCGGCCGTGAAGGTGTTTGTGATGGGCGCGAACAAGTGGCGGATGGCGGACCAGTGGCCCATCCCCGGCACCAACTTCCAGAAGTTCTACTTGCACAGCGACGGCTCCGCCAACACCGCTGCCGGCAATGGCTGGCTGAGCACCGAGCCACCCTCTGCGAATGGCCAGTCGACCGCTGAACCTGATAAGACCCTCAAGGATGCCGCCTATGACCACTTCAACTACGACCCGGCCAACCCCG
>JAQBPS010000525.1 GCA_028287415.1 Bacillota bacterium
CCTCCTCGTACGGTGCCGGGTCGAACCCTTCAAACAGCTCGCGCTCACTCATCGGAATTCCCCTTTCGATTGACATGATGGTCTGGTTGACCGAGTGGATCAACCTTCCAAGTCGCGTTTGCCGCTCCATCAGGAACCGCCTGTGCTCCAGCAGCGCCCGCTTCCGATCGAAGCCCGGGCTGTCCACGATCGCCTTGATCTCTGCCAGAGCGAACCCCAGTTCCCGAAAGAACAGGACTTGTTGCAGCCGCTCCAGGTCCCGGTCGGTGTACAGCCGGTAGCCGGCGGCGCTGACCTGTGCAGGCTTCAGCAGCCCAATCTTGTCGTAGTGGTGCAGCATGCGGACGGTGATGCCCGTCAGCTCCGCTACCACCTTCACCGTGTGCGGCAACTGCTCACCTCCCATAACCTGACTGTAAACCCTGACACAATGTCAGGGTCAATAGGCCTGCGCAAAAAAAGTGAAAGAGCAGGCGCAACGGCTGCCTGCTCTGATTCATCGCACCTACAAAACGTCGACTTGCTTTACCTCGCTGAACCACCACGGTCGGCGCTCCCCTGCCATGAGCGCTCGCACAAGCAGGTGGACCGGCTCCGGAAAGACCGGCCATCCCTCGAGCTCCTCCAGGGTCGCCCATCGGAATTCCAAATGTGATTCTCTCGACACAGGATCTTCAGCGGTCAGCTCCTCGCTCTCCACCTCGAAGAAGTGCGAGATGTTGTGATGAGGCTGGCCGTTCTCCTCGGTCCACAGCCACTCATACACACCAAGGAATCCCTTCACGCGAGCGGTTATGCCGAGTTTGCGCGTACGTCATGACGGAAAATCGGGTCCATGCCGTAAAATCCCCCTCAAGCAATTTCAGGGCCTCCGGCCCAGCACAATTCGCACCCCGCCCGACGTATCAGTCCGCCACCGCTGCCGGTTCCGCCTCAGTCCGAACCGCAGGCGGGCGGCGGAATGCGATGAACGCGTAGATCGCACCCAGCAGAAAGAAGGTGGTGAAGCCCATGAGGGTCCTGGTCGGACCGAACTTGTCCGACAGCAATCCCGCCGCCGTGACGCCCACGACATAGATGGAGCTGTTCACCATGCCCCAGGCGCTGAAGACCCGGCCCCGCACATGGTCCGGCACCAGTTCGCCGATGGCGGCCTGGAGGCCCACATTCATCGCACCACTGCCAAGGCCAAGCAGCGTCAGAAACGTGATGCTGGGGACGACGCTATCCGTTAACAGTGCTGCCATCATCACGAACCACCCGAATACCATGCCGTAGCTCATCAGGTGCCGCCAGTGGACCCGATGCCCCATCGCCCCGATGACGAGGGCTCCGATCACTGACGCACCGCCGAACAGCGCATTCACGAAGCCGATTGATGCCGCCGCCAGCCCAAGGCCGATCATGAAGAAGGGTATGAGGAGCACGTTCAGGGCCGAATCCGCCACAGACGTGATTGCGAGCGTCCCCAGGAGGTGGCGCACCACCGGTGCGTTCCGTAAGAATGCCAGCGCTTCGCCGATATCGCCACGGAACTTGCCCCATAGACCAGCGCCACTCTCGGCTTCCGCACGGTCAGGCGTCGGTACCGTCGCGGCTTTCACCCGGATGCCGGCCACCATCAATGCACTCACGACGAAGCTGGCCGCATCGACATAAAACACGTTGTGCGCCCCTGCCGCCATCAGAAACCACGCCCCGATGCCGTTGCCCAGCAGCATCGCCATGCGTTGCGTCATCACTGAGAGCGAGCCGGCGGTCACCAGCTCCTCCTTCGCTACCAGGCTCGGCATCAGCGCATTGCTGGCCGGGTTGAAGAAGGCGGAGACAATCGCCGCCAGCGCGACCAGGGTGAGGATCTGCACCGGCTGCCGGACCACCACCAGCCCAACCATCAGTCCCGCGCGCAGCACGTCGCTGATGATCATGATCACCTTGCGCGGCAAGCGATCGGCCATAACGCCCGCCACCGGCCCGAGTACCAGCCCTGGCAGCATATGAGCCACCATGATCACGGCCATATACAGTCCAAGATGTGCCGGGTCCTCGCTCAGCAACTTGACCAGCGCGAGGGTGTTGAAGAAGTCGCCGACGTTTGAGATGGCGCCGGCCAACCAGTGCAGCAGGAAGTTCCGGTTCCGGAAGAGCGATCGATACTGCTTCACAGGGATGCCCTCCTACTGACTGTCTGCGTCCGCCACGCCCCGAAGGGGTGCACCACCCGCCGTGCGGCCGCATCCACCACCGCCAGGTCCGGCATGCCCACCGCCCGCCAATCCGCCGGGTTCACCCACCCCTGCCCGTTCAGCGCCGCCAGCCAGAGCGAGAGCACCGTCGCATGCGCCGCCACGATCAGATCCCGCCCATCCGCCTCGCTCATCAGCTGATCCAGGCAGCTGCCAAACCGCTTCAGCGCCGCCGCCGCCGTCTCCCAACCGGGCGCAGCCGCCCGATCCGGCTCCCGGAAGAGCCGGACCATCACCCCGTCGTGATCATCCACAAACCCGGTCTTATGTACTTCCCCCAGAGCATCCATCGGCTCCACTGCCGGGAGCGAATGCCGCTTCACAATCGCCGCCGCAGTCCCGACCGCTTTCGGCTCAGTGCTGCTGACCACCCGATACGCCCCGGCGAAGCACTCCAACCCCGCCAGCTCATCCAGCAGCGCCGCCCCCGCCGGATCTAACTCCCACCGATGCGGCGGCACAGCCGGATCAATCCGGGGCGAGCATGCCTTACCAGGTACAACATAATACCCCGACCCCCTCACTGTCGTAATTGTACCAGATGCGAAACCACTCAGAGAATC
>JAQBPS010000530.1 GCA_028287415.1 Bacillota bacterium
GCCGGTCGCCGCCCGGGGGAACGGCCCGCTCGAGCCGCTGCCCGAACCCGACGAGCCCGCGGTACAGATCTCAGCAATGCTCGTCCGGGCGATCCGGGGGGAGCAGACGGGGCTGGCCGGATTCGACACGGGTCTGGCGATCCAGCAGGTGCTCGACGCCTGGGAGCGGTCGGCGCGATCGGGCAGCTGGGAACGCGTGAATCCCGCGTAAGAACGGGCTTGTCGTCGTCATGATTCGTGTGGCGGACTTCATAAGGATTTCTTGAACAGTTATCGCCGCAGAAGGTGCCGGCGGGCGCAAGGTTGGGTTTGACGCTGAACTTTCTGTTCGCTTATCATGTTACTGTGTGTATCTTTCGCAAGTGCCACGAGGAGGAGAACGGTCATTAGTACCGATGGCAGTAGTCTTTGGACGGTGCTAGAACTGGTTTTCACGTTGTTTCTGGTCTTCGTGAACGGGTTCTTTGTTGCGGCGGAGTTCGCGATCGTCAAGGTGAGAGCGACCCGCATTCAACAGCTGGTCGAAGAGGGGAACCGGAAGGCCCAGGTGGCCCAGCTGGTGATTACCCACCTCGACGAGCACCTGTCAGCCACCCAGTTCGGCATCACCCTGGCCTCCCTCGCCCTCGGCTGGGTGGGTGAGCCCGCGGTGGCGCACTTGCTGGAAGCGCCATTCCGGTTGCTGGGTACCTGGGTGCCGGCTTTCGGCTCGCAGTTCTTTGTCCATACCGTCGGGTTTGTGATCGCGTTCTCCCTGATCACCATGCTGCACATTGTCATGGGCGAACTGGTGCCCAAGTCGATGGCAATCGCCCGCGCGGAAGACGTCACAATCTGGTGCGCCAAGCCGTTGCGGATCTTCTACCGGCTCTTCCAATGGCCGATTGCACTGTTGAACCGGACGGCGAACGGCGTCCTGCGCCGCATCGGCGTTCAGCATGTCTCGGGGCATGACGCCTCCCACTCCAACGAGGAGCTGCGCATGCTGGTCAGCGCCAGCGCCGCCGGCGGCCATCTCGATGAGACCGAGCGGGTGCTGCTCGACAACGTCTTCGACTTTTCCGAGCGGGTCGCCCGTGAGATCATGGTGCCCCGCAATGAAATGGCCTGTCTTTTCACCGATAATCCGATCGCAGAGAGCCTGACCAACGCGTTGGAGGCGGGCCACAGCCGGCTGCCTTTGTGCGCGGGTGACAAAGATAATATCCTGGGCATGATCCACATCCGCGACCTGTTCCACCGCCACGACGAGTTGACGGATCTGCGGGAGATCATGCGGCCGATTATGGTGGTGCCGGAGACGATCTCCATCTCCCGGCTGCTCAAGCAGTTCCAGCGCCAGAAGAGCCGGATGGCGATTCTGGTCGATGAGTACGGCGGCACGGCGGGCGTGATCACGCTGGAGGATCTGCTTGAGGAGATCGTCGGCGATATCCAGGACGAGTTTGATGAAGAGGAACCCGCCGAGATCCAGAATGTCGGCCCACATATCTTTGATGTCGACGGGGCGATGCTGCTCGAGGATGCGCAGGCGCAGCTGGGGCTGCGGTTTGAGGAGCTCGAGGGTGTCGACACCCTTGGCGGTTATGTCCTCTCGGCGCTGGGCAATAAGCCGGAGGTCGGCCAGGAAGTGATCCTGGGCGAACACCTCTTCGGTGTAGGTGAGGTTGAGGGCTTCCGCATCACCCGGGTACTGATCAAGCCCCGGCCGACTGGTAATCTTGCGGATGCGGAAGCATCGAAGTGGGAGGCGGGCTGAGCGCGTCAGCCCCGTGACGCCGTGGCGTCACGGGCCTTCTGCTCAGGGAACAACCGGCAAAAGCCCGGGAGGAAAATCCTCCCGGGCTTTTACTTTGTACCCCCAAGTAATTTAGGCAGCACACGAAGAAAGAGTCCGGCTGTCAGCTCGGTGGATGAGTTAGTCAAGGGTGTGCTGTTACAGCACGCGGGCGAGGCGCTGGAACGGGTGGAAACCCTGGGCGTACAGTATCAACTGATCGCGTCCTGGGACGGCACCGAGGTGATCCGGCAGCTCTTCTCGGCCGGACGCATCTTCGGGCTGCGCCCCGAAGAGGGCTGGGATCTGGGAAAACGGCCGGCGCAGCGTCACCCTGGGCCCGGGCGACAGCCTCTCCGGGCGCCCGGTGCAGGAGCCCTGCATCTTGACGGCAGTGACTGATCTGGTTGTGCTATGCGTCTGTTCCCGGCCATCCTTCCACCTGATGAGCGGCGAACTCGCCAACCTGCTCAAGGTAGCCGTGGCCGTCGAGGAAAAGGACGGGTACACCGCCGACCACTGTGGGCGTGCCCGACGGCATCCTGAAGAAGCCCGGCAAGCTGACCGGCGAGGACTGGACTGAAGCGGGGTGCCGGCCGTACATATCACCCGGATGTCGTGGAGGCGTTTCTGACCATGATTCCCAAACTGATTGCTTGACATGGAGGTTTGAGAGATGCGTCGGATCGTACTCATTACCGCAGTGGCACTCTTTTTGCTCAGCGGAACAGCTCTCGCAGATTATCAGCAGGGGCAGGTCCACAGCACCGTCACCGGCCTCACGGGGCAGTCGGTTGATCACTCCTACGTATGGGTGGACGTGAACGGCCAGAAGGTGCTTGCGATTGACCCGGTCTGCGTATAGAACATCCGCTGAGACGTATCTAAGTGCCCCGGAAAGGCACAAGTCCCGTGACGGCCATGACGTCACGGGACTGGCGAGGATTACTTGAGGCGGGGAAGGGTGTGGGAAGGGGGCGGCGCTCTGCCCCCTTCTCACTTATTTGTAGGTCACGATCCGATCGAGCTCGTGGCGGTGGTGCGGGAAGCCCTCTTCGGCAGCCCGGCCGATCGCAACGATCGACGCAAAGCGGACGTGATCCTTCAGGCCGAGCACCTCACGCATCTTGTCACGGTCAAAGCCGAGCATGGGCGAGGTAGCGTAACCGAGGCCCTGCGCGGCAACCAGGAGATAGCCGAGGGCGATGTTGGCCTGAGCCACGCCTACCAGCGCCCGCTCCGCCACGGACAGCTTGCCGTAGGAATCCTTGAGGGTCTGAACAGCCGCGTCCTTTTGCTGCTCGGACATGCCGGGGTGGACCACCTCGCGGGGATGCTCCATCATATCCTCCATGTCGCTGTAGAGGACAATGACGGCCGGAGCGCTGCCGATCTGTCGCTGGCCGTAAGCGGCTTCCTTCACCCGCTCCTTCAGCTCCGGGTCGGTGACAACGATGAAGCGCCAGGGCTGAATATTGAAGGCGCTGGGCGCCAGGCTGGTCAGACGCAGGATCTCGTCGAGATCCTCCCGGGGGATCGGCTTCTGCTCATACGCCCGGATGCTGCGGCGGGTCTGAATGGCCTCGGGGACGGTCAGCGTTCTTGTAGCGGTTTCGTGCATGTTGCGTATGCTCCTTGCGATGGGTGTTGCGTTGCTCGGCGGATTCTCATAGTCTCCCCCGAGCTTTGGGGGTGAAAACAGGTTGGCTGCGTATATTACGCAGCCAACCTGTATCGCATCATCTATTTTAGAAGCTCTTTTCCAGTTCGTCAACCAGGGATCCCACAAACGCAACTGCCTTGCGAATCGGGGCGGGTGTGGACATGTCGACGCCCGCCAGCTTGATCAGGTCGAGCGGCTTCAGGGTGCCACCCGCCTTGAGCACCTGGAGCCAGCGGTCGACCGCCGGCTGCCCCTCGGACTGGATCGCCTCAGCGACGCTGGTGGCAACCGTGAGGCCCGCCGAGTAGGTGTACGGATAAAGCCCCATGTAGTAGTGCGGCTGGCGCATCCAGGTGAGCCGGGCGCCGTCGTCGATCGCCACGGTGTCGCCCCAGAACTCCTGGAGGATCGCACCCTTCTGCTCGCTGAGGGTGTTGGCCGTGATCGGCTTGCCCGCCTCGGCCAGCTTGTAGACCCGCCGCTGGAGTTCGCCCTCCAGCAGGTGGGTGACGAAGTTGTGGTAGTAGGTGCCGAGCAGCTGCGTGATCACCCAGCGGCGCATGCGGGCGTCCGTGCTGCCCTTCATGACGTGCTGCGCCAGCAGAAGCTCATTCATCGTCGACGGCGCCTCGATGTTGGACATGGACGGCCGCGTGTTGACGGAGCGCTGGTTGCGGCCCGCCAGTGCGAAGTGGCCGGCGTGGCCTAGCTCATGCGCCAGCA
>JAQBPS010000632.1 GCA_028287415.1 Bacillota bacterium
ACCTGATCAAGCGTAAGGGCGCGACGAAAATCAAGCTGCTCTGCCTGGTTGCGGCCCCGGAGGGCATCGCGGTGGTGCAGAAGGCACACCCCGATGTCGACATTTACACCGCAGCCGTTGATGACGGACTGAACGATCACGCATATATCGTGCCCGGCCTGGGCGATGCGGGGGATCGGCTGTTCGGCACGAAGTAAGGCAAGCGCAAACGCGGTTGCAAATTCCCACATCGCTGGAGGTGCGTTGACCCTCATGGCACGACCGAGTTGGGACGAATACTTTGTTGAGCTTGCTCAGGTAGTCGCGAAGCGGTCCACATGCAACCGCAGATCGGTCGGCGCCGTCTTAGTCAGGGACAAGCGCATTCTCACCACCGGATACAATGGATCGCCGCCCGGGCAGCCTCACTGCACGGACGAGGGCTGCCTGATGATGGACAACCACTGCGTGCGTGCCATTCATGCCGAGCAGAATGCGATTATTCAGGGCGCCATGCACGGAATCGACCTGCGCGGCGGCACTTGTTATGTCACGAGTGCCCCCTGCGTTCACTGCAGCAAAATGCTGATCGCCGTCGGCATCAAGCGGATTGTCTTTCTGGACAAGTACACCGAGGAGATCGGCCAGGAGATGGCCCGGGCCGCAGGTGTCGTGCTTGAACGGTTTGAACTGGAGGAGGGCCACGCATGAAAACGAAGACAATCGCCCTGCCCCAGCTCAACCAGATTCGGCCAACCGTTGAGTCGACGGCGATCAAGATCATGGAGGAAACTGGCGAGCTTGCAGCCGCCATCGCCAGGTTCAAGGGCTACGGGGGCATCCAGATTGACACCCGCGATCGCCGCGAACTGGCCAAGGACTGCGCCCGGGAATTGCTCGACGTGGCACAGACAGCCATCACTATGATGTTTGTCCTCGAGGAACAATACGGGATTGACGTGGAGACCGTCGTTTCCGAACATGTGGAAAAACTGATCAGCAAGGGTTACCTCGGACTTTGACAATTCCCGAGTACCAGAGTAGAATAAGGCGTGTTTTGTCACGTGTTTACGTTACGCTCAAACTTCACGTTGATGCATACTTAAAAGACGCACCGTAAGGACACCGGACGTCCGGCGTCCCGCACAGTCAGGAGTGAGTCTATGTTCAACACGAGCGTGGTGTTCGGTCTGGCGCTCGCCCTGTCGCTGGCGCTGACGCCGCTGGTGCGAAAGCTCGCCCTGCGCACGGGGTTTGTGGATCGGCCGGTGGCGCGCAGCATGCACACCGAGCCCAAGCCCTATCTGGGCGGACTGGCGATTTTCGTGTCATTTATGGTTGCCGTTCTGGCTGGCGGGGGCCTCAAGGATCCGAAGGTATTCGGCATCCTGCTGGGCGGAGCGATGATCGTCCTGCTGGGCGTCATTGATGATCGCCTTCGGCTTAGCCCAAAGGTAAAACTGCTGGGGCAGGTCGTAGCGGCTGCAATGCTTGTCTACGTGTTCGACGTAAAGATTGATTACATTTTCAGCCCCCTGGGCAATCGTTATGTAGAGTTCGGGCTCTTCGCCGGACCCCTGACGATTTTCTGGATTGTTGCCTTTACGAATGTCGTCAACCTGATCGATGGTTTGGACGGGCTGGCGGCCGGCATTTGCAGCATTGCATCGCTCACATTACTGCTGGTTTCCATGAAGCAGAACCTGCCGGGCGCGATCGTACTGACCGCTGCGCTGGCTGGCGCAGCCATTGGATTTCTACGCTATAACTTTAACCCTGCGAAGATCTTCATGGGCGATGCCGGTGCCATGTTCCTCGGCTATACCCTGGCGGCGGTTTCCGTCCATGGTGTCCTGAAGACAACGGCCACGATCGGCCTGATCGTCCCCGTGCTGGCGCTGGCGCTGCCGATTTTCGACACCGCCTTTGCGATTGTCCGGCGTCTGGCGACCGGCCGTTCCATCGGTGAGGCCGACCGGGACCACCTCCACCACCGGCTGCTGCGGCTGGGGCTCTCCCACCGGAACACGGTGCTGGTGATGTGGGCGATTTCGGCCTGGCTGGGTCTTTCCGCAGTCGCCGTTACCGAGGTCTCCATTGCGCAGGCGCTGATCATTGTCGGGATCGTGGTACTCGCAATCCTGTTCGGCGCCAAGAAGATGGGACTGCTGACCGTGTCCGATCCCCAGGCGGAGGCGCCCAAGCGGAAGAGTATCGGACGTTAGCTTTGGCATTAAGGAGCGGTGAGAGGGCGATCCCTCGAGCCCTCCTTTTGTTATGCCAAAACCAAACTGCTATTATGCCTGCGAACGGCAAAATCACAGGAGGAACCGCACGTGGCACAGCGCCGCAAAGTCATGACTGTATTTGGCACCCGCCCCGAAGGGACGAAAATGGTGCCGGTGATCAAGGCTCTTCGCGAGAAGTCCGACTGGTTCGATGTTGTCATTGTGAACACAGGGCAGCACCGGGAGCTACTCGATCAGGTGTTTCAGGCGCACGGGCTGGAGCCTGACCACGACCTTGCTGTCATGCAGCACCGTCAGAGCCTTACGGGCACCCTGGTGCGCATGCTCAGCGGATTGGACGAGTTGCTGATCAAGGAGCGGCCGGATCTTGTGCTGGTCCACGGTGACACGAACACCGCTGCGGCAGGTAGCCTGGCATCCTTCTATAACCGGATTGCGGTCGGCCACGTTGAGGCCGGTCTCCGCACGTTCGACAAGTACAACCCGTACCCGGAAGAGATGAACCGGCGCATCGCCGGTATTACGGCTGATGTGCATTTTGCACCGACCCCGCTCTCCCGGGACAACCTGCTGCGTGAGACTGTAAAGCCCGATTCGATCTTTGTCACCGGGCAGACCGGCGTGGATGCAACGCTGGCGATGCTTGCACAGCCCCACGAGTTCGATGCGCCGGTGCTGCGGGAGCTCGACTTCCGGGCGCAGCGTGTGGTTGCGGTCACGGCTCACCGCCGCGAGAACTGGGGCGAGCCGATGCATAACATGTTTACGGCCATGCGGGACCTGGTGGACAGGCATCCCGACGTGCTGCTGGTCTACCCGGTACATCTGTCGCCGTCGGTGCGGGAGCTTGCCTTCCCGATTCTGGACGGCCACCCGCGGATCAAGCTGATCGATCCGATCACGCATCCTGACATGCTGCGCCTGGCTTCACGGTCATACATGGTGATGTCTGATTCGGGCGGGCTCCAGGAGGAAACGCCCTCCATGGGGGTTCCGCAGGTGCTCATGCGTGAGACGACCGAGCGCCCGGAAGCGATAGCGGCAGGCGTCGTCATCAAGGCCGGTACCAGTTATGACGGTGTGTACGAGGCCGGCCACCGCCTGCTCTCTGACCCGGATCTGCACCGGCGCATGGCGCAGGCGCGGAACCCGTTCGGGGACGGCCGGGCCAGCAGCCGCATTGCAGACTACCTCGGGTGGATGTACGGCTTCCGTTCCGAGAAGCCGGATGAATTCCAGCCCGAGTAGCATCGACCGCTTGCCAAGACTATATGCTCAGATCGCTCATGCATTTGTGTTATCGAGATGTTAACAACTTGGAATGTACCGGATTAGGGCGCAATCGGCTTTTCTCCTTGTCTTTTATGGGGCGCTTTAGTATAATCCGCTTTGGGAGTTGAGCGGAGTGGTAGGAGGAGGCTGCATCCAGTGTTTCAAAAAACACGGGAAAAGTCGCCACACTTCCTCGCAGCGATGGACTTTGGCTACACGCTGCTCGCTGCGGTAGGCGTGTTTGGCTGGCTGGGGTGGTGGCTCGACCGCCGCTTCGGCACGAACCCCTGGCTCCTGCTCGGAGGCATCTTCCTGGGGCTTGCGGTCGGGTTCAACAGTCTATTCATGAAGCTGAACCTCATCGAGCAACGCCGGAAGGACGCCAAACGCAAGCACCCGACCAAAAAATCAGATTGACGGGCCGAACCCCATTAGGGGGCGTCGTATGCTCCTGGTTGTTATTGGAATCACATATGGAGCATTAATCGGTCTCGTTGGCAACTGGCTCCTGTTCCACCGCATCGCTGAGAACCGCCGTAACAGGGACGAACCACTCAAGGGTATCGGAGCGGTCTTTTTCATCCGGTACGCCCTCGACGCCGCTTCACTGATCGTATTCGCACTAGTACTTAAGGATAAGTGGGCGATCATTTCTGCCGCAATCAGCCTCGTCGTGGCAGTGAAAGTTTCCCTTTTTATGGTCTACGCACGGAAAGGGGGGAGATTTGATTGACCGATATGCTCTTCGGTCTCGCTGCCGACTCGTTCCATCTCCACGAACCGGTCACCTGGATCAACCTGCCATACATTCCGATCAGCAACCTGATCGTGGCCGAGTGGGTGGTCATGGCTATTCTAATTGTGGTGGCCATCATCGTCAACAAGGCTGTGCTCGGGGGCAAGTTCACGAAGCTGCGTGGCACCCTGGAACTGCTGATGGACTTCCTCGAAGGGTGGTACTCCTCCTTCATCGGAAGCCGCAAGCAGGCCCGTAAGTACCTGCCGCTACTCGGTACACTGTTCCTGTTCATCCTCATTTCTAACTACATGGGTATAATTCCGACCATCGGGTATGAGCACTCGCTCTTCGCACCGACCGGCCAGTGGGGCACAACCCTGGGTCTGGCGCTGGTTGTGGCGATTGCGGTGCAGTACATTTCCGTCAAGGAGATGGGCGTGGGCGGCTGGCTCAAGCACCTCGTCCACCTCGGACCACTCTCGGTCCTGGAAGAGTTCGTGCGCCCGTTCTCGCTCTCGCTGCGACTCTTCGGTAACATTTTCGCCGAGGAGATTCTGCTCGCCGTCATCGTGATGTTGGCCCCGTACTTTGCCCCGATTCCGATCATGGGCCTGAGCCTCATGTTCGGTGCGATTCAGGCGGTTGTCTTCACGACGCTGTCTGCGATCTATATCGGCGGTGTCCTGGAACACGCGGCACACGCCCATGGCAAGCACGGCCACAACGAGGCCGCTCACGCTCACTAAGGATCCCCCGGGTTTGCTGGCCTCCCCGTGCAATACCGACAGGCCGGCTCCGTTGTTTGCCAAGTTTTAGCTTTCCTCCCCCTCTGGAAGGCGAACGCCTTTCTTCCCCACTGGGAGGACTGACTAAATGGGGATTCATTCCCCACCATTTTGTCCCCGCGTACTCTTAGATTGACAAGGGAGGGCAACCAGAACATGACTTTCGGTTGGATCGCTATTGCCGCAGCTCTCGCCATCGGTCTCGCCGCTATCGGCGCTACCCTGGCCCAGGGCAAGGCCACTGCTGCTGCTATGGACGCCATTTGGCGCCAGCCCGAGGCTGCTGGTGAGGTTCGTGGTGCGCTGATCGTGTCCCTGGCGCTTATGGAAGCTGTCGCAATTTATGGCCTGCTCATCGGTATCCTGCTGCTCGTCGTGTTCCCTGGCCAGGTCCCGCACGTTTAACTCGGAGGGGGCGACCTGAGGCTAGTCACCTCCGGTCGCCCTTTACTGGAGAGGGGGGGAACATTCTTTGGATCTGAACATGATGCTGACGCTGGGCGAGGGATCGCCTAACCTTTTCCCCGTGCCGTCTGTCGTTTTCTGGACGATGCTGAACTTTGCCATCCTGTTGGCCGTTCTTTATAAGTTCCTATACAAGCCCCTGCTCGGCGCGATTTCCGCTCGTGAGCAGGAGATCGAGAATTCCCTCCGGAAGACCGCCGAGGATCTCGCCGAAGCCGAGCGCCTCCGCCGGGATTTCGAGGCCCAACTTAGCAACGCCCAGCGTGAGGCCAACGAGATCATCAGCAAAGCTACGAAGGCCGGCACCGCTGTCAAGGAAGAGATTGAGTCGGAGGCCCGGAGCCGGGCAACCGAATTGCTGGAGAACGCCACCAGGACCATCGAGCGTGAGAAGACCCGGGCTCTGGCCGAACTCCGCGAGGAGGTCGCCAACCTGGCCATCATGGTCGCTGGCAAGGTGATCGAGAAGAACCTCGACAACGCTGATCAAAAGCGACTTGCTGATCGCTTCGTCGCAGAGGTAGGGGAACACTAATGGCTAACCAGGTTGTGGCCCGCCGTTATGCCCAAGCGCTCTTCGACCTCGCCCGGGACAAAGGGCAAATCGACCAGGTGGACGATGAACTCGGCATGGTGGTCAGCATTATCGACGCCAATCCGCAGCTGCGGACGGTTCTGGATGACGTGCTGATCCCTGACGAAGCGAAGCGCAACCTGGTCTCAAAGCTGTTGGCCGGCAAGGTTTCGGACCTGGTGATGAACTTTCTGCTCATGGTGATTCGCAAGCGTCGCGAATCCCAGATCCCCGCGATGTACCGCTCGTTCCTGGAACTTGCCAACGAAGCCCGTGGCATCGTTGAAGTTGAAGTCCGTTCGGCGACCCCGCTGCCGGATGAGACCGTCAGGAACCTTGAAGCCAAGCTGATGAAGCGCCTCGGTAAGCGCATCAAGTTCCAGACCCAGGTCGCGCCGGAGTTACTTGGCGGCCTGGTCGTGCGGGTAGGCGACGAGCTGATGGACGGATCGGTGAAGACCCGCCTGCAGCGCATGCGTGAACGCCTGATCCACTCGAAATCCTGAGTAGTACAGGGGTGATACTGGGATGAGCATTCGGCCTGAAGAAATCTCCTCGATCCTGAAGCAGGAGATCGAGAAATTCTCCATGGATATCGAGACCAGCACCGTCGGCCGGGTCATCCAGGTTGGCGACGGCATTGCCCGCGTTCACGGCCTGCAGAAAGCCATGGCGTCGGAACTCCTCGAGTTCCCGAACGGTGTCATGGGCATGGCCTTCAACCTGGAAGAGGACAACATCGGCTGCGTGATCCTGGGTCCGTACGCCGACATCTCGGAAGGTACGGAAGTCAAGCGGACCGGCCGCGTCGTCCAGGTGCCCGTGGGTCCCGGCCTGGTTGGCCGCGTTGTAAACGCGCTGGCCCAGCCGCTGGACGGCAAGGGCCCCATTGAAGCGACCGAGTACTACGCTGTTGAGCGGAAGGCTCCGGGCGTCATCGCCCGTAAGTCCGTGCACGAGCCGCTCCAGACCGGCATCAAGGCGATTGACGCCATGACGCCGATTGGCCGCGGCCAGCGTGAGCTGATCATTGGCGACCGCGGCACCGGCAAGACCGCCGTCGCCATTGACACGATCCTGAACCAGAAGGGCCAGGGCGTGGTCTGCATCTATGTTGGCATCGGCCAGAAGGCCTCGACCATCGCCGGCATTGTGAAGAACCTCGAGGAACGCGGCGCCATGGAATACTCCATCATCGTTTCCGCGACCGCCTCGGACCCCGCTCCGCTTAACTTCCTGGCACCCTACGCCGGTGTTGCCATCGGCGAGTGGTTCCTGAACAATGGCAAGCACGCGCTGATCATTTATGACGACCTCTCCAAGCACGCGGTTGCGTACCGTGAGATGTCGCTGCTGATGCGCCGCCCTCCGGGCCGTGAAGCCTACCCGGGCGACGTGTTCTACCTCCACAGCCGTTTGCTGGAGCGCGCTGCAAAGGTGTCGGATGAGCTCGGCGCCGGCTCGCTGACCGCTCTGCCGATCATCGAGACCCAGGCCGGTGACGTGTCGGCCTACATTCCGACGAACGTCATCTCGATCACCGACGGCCAGATCTTCCTTG
>JAQBPS010000643.1 GCA_028287415.1 Bacillota bacterium
GAGGGGAACACGAACATCCAGGTCGTCCGAAAGCTAAGCCTGGGCGGCACCACGGTATGCTTCGACGGCCTGCGCAGCGGCAGCATTGATCTGTACCCCGAGTACGACGGCACCGCCTATACCATCCACCTGGGACACACCGAGCGTATCCGTGATCCGGCCATGGTGTACAGTGCGGTGAAGCGGGAGTTTGAGCAAAGGTTCCAGATGACGTGGACGGCGCCCTTCGGCTTCAATAACTACTTCGCCCTGGCCATGCCCCAGCCGCTGGCGCAGCAGTATGGCATCCGGACCGTATCGCAGCTGGCCCCGCTCTCCAACCGGTTCGTGTTTGGCACGACCAACGAGTTCATGGGGCGGCCGCTCGACGGATATGTACCGCTCGCGGCGACATACGGCTTGCAGTTCCGGGCAGTCAGGACCATGATGACGGGCCTCCGGTACAACGCCATTCAGGCGAACGACATCCAGGTGATGGATGCCTACGCCACCGACGCCAAGCTCCGAACCTTCAACCTGCTCCTTTTGGAGGATGACAAGGGATTCTTTCCGCCATACAACGGGGCGATGATCATCCGCACGGACACCCTTGCGAACCACCCGGAACTGCTGAATCTCATCAACAGACTGGGCGGCACCATGAACAATGAACTGGTGCGGAGCCTGAACTATCGGGTGGAGGTGCTGGGGCAGGGACTGGAAGAAGTCGCCCGCGATTTCCTACGGTCCCACGGCCTGGTTCCGACTCCGGGACCGGGGTGACGTGAGCGCATGAGTGAATGGGTGCGACAGAAATCAGATCGCCGCACCGGTCCCCTGCCAGGGGGCTCCGGTGCGGCGATCTGTTTTGGCGGGCGGCACCGTCCGGGCGGTCAGCGCCGGGGCAACCGAGTATGGGTACTGCGTTTCGGTCTTGTACGAGGAGACAGCAGGGCCGCAGTATCGTGTCGCTGCACTGGCTGCATGGAGACACGACGCACTGGAAGCGGCGGTCAACCAGGCACTGGCCGCAGGCTCACCGAGCGACGCACCGATGGTTGCCATGGCCTCCAGTCGCAGGGGACACTGCATCGTCCTCCTCTGGGCCGACCACGCCGATCAGACCTGAACCACTCCACCACAACAAGACCGCCGCATCGGTCCCCACCCCGGGGATGCCGCTGCGGCGGTCTTTCGCGTCCCCGGCCATCAATTATCCCTGAGTAAAAAGGAAATATCTACCAGATTACAGAATTTATTGTCCTCGTTGCCATAATCGGACCCATGCGCAAAGAGGAGGGGGACCCACAAGTGCTTGAGGCCAAACGCCGCATCGGACTGTTCCTGACCCTGGGTGTGATCCTGGCCAGTGCGGCCGCCTGGCTCACATACGGGCGCGTCAGCGCCGTCGAGCAGCAGCTAGGTACACGCATAACCGTATACGTCGCGGCGAAACCGATCGCCGCCCAGGTGCCCCTGACCGCCGCCGACTTAACCACGATCTACATACCCGAGACGTTCCTCCAAAAGGACATGGTCACCGATCCCAAAGATCTCACCGGCAAGGTCGCCCTCATCCCGCTCAGCCAGGGCCAGATGCTCACCCGCCCCATGCTCACCACCCGCTTCGTCGTCCCCGACGGCTCCCGGGTGCTCCGCCTCTACCGCAGCCAGACCATCTACTTCGACGACAACCTGCTCGCCGGCGACCGGGTCGACCTGATGGTCACCTACCTTGACCCCGCCGACAAGCAGCAAAAGCTGACCACCCACGTCCACCTGAACGCCCTGCCCGTTGTCGAGAGCGACGCCAAGGGGGCCTGGGTCGGCATCCTCGTCCGTGACCGCGACGCCGACGGCGTCATCCAGATGGAGAACTCCGCCAAGCAGATCCAGCTCCTGCGCCTCAGCCCCGCCGAAGGAGGGAGCACCCGGTGAGCCAGATCCTCATCTGCACCGAGCAGGGCTCCCTCCAGAAGCGCCTCGCCACCTCCGCCGAGCGCGCCGGCCTGACCATCCACACCGCCGCCAAGGCCGCAACAGCCTTGAAGCTCATGACGGAACACCAGCCCGCCCTCGTCCTGCTCGATCAGGCCTTCGAAACTTCCCGTGATGTCGCCGCTGACCTGCTCGGCATCAACCCGAAGGCCCGCGTGATCCTGCTCGTGAGAGAGCCCGACTTCGAGCTGAGCCGCACCGCCTTGCGACTCGGCATCGCCGATCTCGTGCTCTTCCCCGCCGAACTCGAGCGGCTTGACGAACTCCTGCCCCGCATCCAGCACACCGAGGGCCGCTCCGTCGCCTTCTTCGCCGTAAGAGGCGGCGCAGGCTGCACGAGCCTCGCCATCAACACCGCCGTCTGCTGCACCGGCCTCACCTCCGGCCCCGTGCTCCTCATCGACGGCAACATGCAGACCGCCGACATCAGCGCCCTCCTGGCCGTGAAGCACCCCCGCAGCATCGCCGACCTCCTCCCCGTGATGGATGAGCTGACGGCCGGCCACATCCGCGACGTCTGCGCCACCCACGAGAGCGGGCTCCACGTGCTCCTGGCGCCCCCCGACCCCGCCCTGAGCAGCCAGATCCAGCCCGAACATCTCGCCCGGATCATCACAGCCGCCAAACGTGGCTTCGCCGCCGTAATCATCGACTGCCCGTCCCCGCTCGATGACCGCTGCGCCGCCATCCTCGCGGCAGTCGCGACCCCCGTGCTCGTCAGCACGCCTGAGGCTCCAAGCATCATTGCCTGGCGCCGCCTGAAGCATCTCGTCCCGGCGCACAGCAAGATCGTGCCCAGTCAGATCTCGACCCGCTCCGAGATCGCCCAGGCCGACATGGCCCGCCTGACGGGCCTGGAGGGTTTCCCCTCAGTCAGAGAAGACACCGCCATCGTCGTGCCCCTGATCAACCTGGGCCGCACCCTCTTCGACCTGCCCCCCGGCAAGAAGCGCCTGCCCGCCAAGCTGCCCGCCGTCGCGCAGGATGTGATCCGCCTCGCCCGCAGGCTGATGGGCACGGCCAACTAACAGGGGGTGATCACGACGATCCAGCAGTGCCGCACCGGCGACTGGCAAGAAGAGACCGCCCGCCACTACAAGAACCGCCTCCTCAAAGAGGCGAACCTGGAGCAGCTGACCCGCCTGCCCCGACCCCAGCTCCGCCAGACGCTCGAAACCCTTATTTCACAGATGATGACGGAAGAGCGGGCGATCCTCACCCAGGCCGAACGCAACCAGGTCGTCACCTGGATCCTCGACGAGTCGACCGGCTTCGGCCCGCTCGAACCGCTCCTCCAGGACAGCAGCATCACCGAGATCATGGTCGTCAAGCCCAACGAGATCTACATCGAACGCGCAGGCCGCATCCAAAAAACCGACGTGAAGTTCCGCGACGAGCAGCACATCCGCCACGTCGTCGAGCGGATCATCGCCCCGCTCGGCCGCCACCTCGATGAGGCGAACCCCATGGTCGACGCCCGCCTGCCCGACGGCAGCCGGGTGAACGCCATCGCCCCGCCGCTCTGCC
>JAQBPS010000664.1 GCA_028287415.1 Bacillota bacterium
GGGCCCTGTTGGTGGGCCTGGCGCTGGTGCTGCTGCTCGTCCCGGCGCTGGCGATTGCCGCGGATCCGCCGACTCTGTCCATCCCGCTGATCCCGGACCGTCCCGCCGGCGAGCGGAGATTCGTCGGCACCCCGCCGCTGTATGAGGATGAGCACTTCCCGCCGTACGCCTACACGCTTGAAGGCGACATGACGAAAAACGAAATCGCGAGTACACCCATCTACTTCTGGATGAACACAGTGCTGGTGACCAAGGCCTGGCTGCTGGAAATTGCCCTCCGAGTCGCCGAGTATGCCGTGGCGGTCGATTTCCTCACGCCCTTTCTCCATCAGGGAGCGGGGGCCCTCGCAGCGCTGGGGGCGGTGCTCTGGGACGGCTCCGGCCCACTGGTGGCCGCCGGCCTCGGCCTGGCCGGACTCTGGGCGATCGTGCTCTATATGCGGGGCCGAGCCGCAAGGGTGTGGGCGTCGCTGGGCGGCAGCATCCTGGTGGTGATGGCGGCCACCGTGGTGCTGACGGCGGGGCCGGATTGGGCGTTGAAGGCGAACGACCTCTCCCGGCAAATCACGCACGACATCTACAGCGCGGCTGACGGCGTCGGCGCCGACCCGCATGGGTGGGGGCTGATCGCCCGCAGCGGCGATGCGCTCTGGCGCACCCTGGTCTACGAGCCGTGGCAGGCGGGCGAATTCGGTTCCGCAGACTCGGTGCAGAAATACGGTCAGACGGACCCCGCCAACAGCTTTCTCGCCAAGTCAGTGGCGGAGCGCACGGCGACCTGCACCCAGCACCCGGCGGGCGAGAACCCGTGCCCCCTGTGGGCCCCGGACTACATGCCCCAGCGGATGCTGCTTGCCGGCGCGACGTTCCTGGCCACGGCTGTTGTGGCCGGTTCAATCACCGTCCTGGCCGGCGGGATCATCCTCGCGCAATTGGCCCTGCTCTTCCTGCTCGCCCTCGCGCCGGTCTGGCTCCTGGTGGCTCTGTGGTGGCCCGAGCAGGGGCAGCGGCTCCTCTCCACGCTCTGGATGCGGGCGCTTGGTGCTCTGGTCATGCAGTCAGTCCTCTCTGCCACCCTCGGCGTGCTGATGCTCCTCAGCCTGACCGTCACCAGCGTGTTCACCGGGTGGATGCTTCAGTCACTGCTGCTCGCCGCCCTCGGCATCCTGGCCTTTCGTTACCGCACCGCGTGGCTGGAACCCCTGGCTGCGTTCTCCCGCCGGACCGGGGAGGTATCTGCTCGGGTCCGGACTGAGGCCGGCCGCCCGGAAGCTTCCCGCCACACCGTGACCGTGGCTGAAAGCCAGCCTGCTGCGCTCCCGCCCGCCCCGGCGTTTGCGACCTTTTCGATGCCCGTCGGGCGGGCCGCGCCGAACCCTGCCGCCCCGGAGCGTGAAGAACTTCCGGGCGTAGCAGCGGCCGTGCAGCAGGTACGTGTGGTCAGCAGCGCTCCCGCACCCCACCTCGCGATGTTCCGCAGTGAAATGCAGCTCCTGCGCGAGCAGATTACGCTGGCGGAACACGTCACCCTGCGTGAGCAGATGGACCAGTCGGGCACCGGACCGGGCGACGCCACCTGGCGTCCCCTGCCCGCGGCCGCCCCTGACAGCGCACCCGTCACTTTATCCCGCCGCGCAACCAGGCAATCCGCCGCCGGTCGGGAGCGCGGCAGCGATCTGGAACGCATCCCGAAACAGCGCCCGCGACCGTAGCAAGGGGGCTCTCGCTAAGCGAGAGCCCCCTTTGTAACGATTCCATAAAGATGGCGCCTGGACTTCTATGTATATGATACGTTTAGATTATCGGTAATTTTAATAGTCGGCCCATTATTCACCGCACGTTGCGATCAGTTGTCGAAATTTGTTTGGGCCTCGATCCATAAGCAAATCAGGGGGGTTCGACAGTGGCCGCACGTTTCACCCGTCGCAGTCTTCTGCAATCAGCCATGCTGTTGTGCGGTGCCATTCTGGTTCCCCGACGTGCCGCATCAGCAGCCTCAGCCGCTCCAGCCGTCCTGCCAGGGCGGCTCGGCCTGCTTCTGCCCCAATCAGAGGCGGGGGAGTCGTTCCTCAGCGGTCTCCGTTTGGCCCTGCCGCACCAGCCCATGGCCGTGGAGCGGCTCCAGATGGGCCGGGCTGCGGTCGCACAGGGCGCCCGGCGCCTCGTGTCGGCACGCAATGGCCAGCTCATTGGGCTGATGGGTCCGAACCTGGCGGCAGCGGTGGGGTCCGAGTTGAAAGGCTCGGGCGTGACGCTCCTGGCCGTCGACACCGGGGCCAACGTGATCCGTGCTGATGAGGAGAGCCCGCAGGTCGTCACGCACAGCCTCGGTCTCTGGCGCGGGGCGGTCGCCCTGGGCGCCTGGGCTGCCAGGCGGTATGGGCCGCGTGCGCTCGTGCTCAGTGGCATTGTCGAAAGCGGTTATGACATGCTTCACGCCTTCGAGATCGGCGTGACCGAGGGCGGGGGGGACGCCCTGCCCGCCATCGTGACCCATGCCGCGGCGGAGCCGGTTGACTGGACGGCGGTTCTGAAGCAGGTGAAAGAGGCACGCCCGGACGTCGTTTACGCGCTCTACAGCGGGACGTCAGCGGTCGAGTTCCTCCAGGCCTGGCGGGCCAGCGGTCTGCGGATTCCATTGGTCGCCTCGCCGTTCCTGGTCGATGAGACCATCCTGCCGCGCCACCAGGGGCGGGCAGCGGGAATTCGCTCTGCC
>JAQBPS010000750.1 GCA_028287415.1 Bacillota bacterium
ATGAGGCCAGCGGTGACTAGGGTCTTGGTACGGTTTTCCATAAGGGACATTACTCCTTCACTTTGGGTTCTTTGGCCCCGGCGCCAGCTAGTGGGAACGCCAGGGCCATCTTCTCGTAGAGGGCGATTAGCTGGTTGAGTTCGGTGGGTGCCAGTGGGCTGAGGAACTCTGCCATGAGTTCCCGGCGCTGGCGGCATGCTTCGCCGATCGCAGCCACGCCCTCAGGGCTGAGGGCGACACGCACCACCCGGCGGTCCGCCTCCTCGCGCTGCCTGGTGACCAGGTTGGCGCGCACCAGGCGGTCGATGAGGCCCGTGGCGCCGGCAACGGTCATATCCAGGCGCTGGGCGATATCGGACACGGTGCAGTGGCCCTCCCGGTCGAGCACCTTCATCAGGCAGAACTGGCTCTGCGTCAGGCTGCCCAACTGCTCCAGGCGGTCGTGAAAGGCACGGACGAACCGCCTTAGCAACTCCTCCATCCGCTCGAGGTTAGGTGTTAGCAGTGACTCCAACACCCTTCACCCCCTCTCATTTATTTAACCACGCTGGTCTTTAGCACGGTTAAAGGCCTTTCCTATGTTAGCGATGTCATCAGGTGGTGTCAATTGCTCTCGGCATAATCACATCAACTTCTTCTGCTATTGGTCGCCGCTACCAGCGCAGGTCGCACTGGGGGGTATCGCTGTCGGCAGGCTTGCCTGAAGCGTCCAGCCGTTCTGCCGCACGGCGCCCGCCTGGACGAGGCTGGTGCTGGGGCCAGGTGCCCCCCGGGGGTATGTCGGCAGCAAATCGGGTCTCGACCCGTTGACAGCGAACGTGCGTTTGGATTAAACTGGACCCAGCGAGATCGGCCATCGGAAAACCCCTGAGCCGGCCACGCAGATCTCCCGCTTGCGCGGAGGAGGTACATACATGTCAAACGTGCTTACGCCGGCCCAGTTGCAGGAAATGTTCGAAGGAAACCGCCGCCTGACCATCCGCACCGTTGAAGCGTTCTCCGAGCAAGACTTGTTCGGCTACAAGCCTGCGGAGGCCCTGCGGCCCTTTGCCGACATGATCAAGGAGCTACTCGGCATGGAGCTCGCCTACGTACGTGGCACCGCTACGGGCGAATGGGCATACACGTCCGCATACCCGGAGGTAAACACCAAGCAGGGCCTGCTGGACGCCTGCAAGGCCGTGGCCGCACAGGCGAGTGAGTGGTGGCCGAAGATCACAGCCGAGCGGTTGCTGAACGTCGAGGAGGACGGCCTGTTCGGCGGGCCCCAATCGAACCTGAATCGCCTGATCTATTGCCTCGAAAACGAGATTCACCACCGCGGCCAGGGCTTCATCTACCTGCGCATGCTCGGGACGGAGCCGCCGGCCTTCTACGAGCGGTAACAACTGAGGCAGTCTGAAACAGCGGCGCTCCTCCCGTACAGGGAAGAGCGCCGCTTTGTTTGATGGCCCATTTAAGTTAGGCTGATCGTCCTTCGCAGGATGGCTGGAGGCTACCTGTGCCCCCACCACCAATCATCACACTCACTTGGCTTCGGCAAACGCCGGGACAGGAGCTCCTTGAGCGCAGGCGTCAACCTCACAGGGACAGGCGGTTTGTCGCCGGGCCTCAGCCACAGCACTCCCTGATCCAGGTAGCCGATCAACGGCAGTACGGCGATACGGCTGTGCATGGAAACCGTGTCTCACCGGACCCACCTCACGGGGTGGGCATAAAGCTGATCCGCCACCAATTTTCCGTCCGTATCAAACGCATGGAACGTATAGGTCGCCGCGGTGAGCGCGTCCGTCACGAACAGTGCATAGCCATTCACCATCGGTACGGTCTGATACACCTTCGGCCGTGACTGCACATGTGCGAGCGTCGGCCCCTGCGTTTGCTGCGCATTGCCAGGGTCCTCACTGCCAATTGTGATGTACTTGATCGGTGGCTGCACCTTTACACCGACGACGAACTGCTGTGTGCGTCGGACGTTGGTCGACCCGTAATTCGTCGCCGTGAACGGTTGTCCCGGCTCCAAAGCGTACCCATACGACCCGCCTCCGTTCTGCCAAAACACAAGGAGGACTCGTCGCAGCTGGGCTACTCCAAAAGTGCCGCGGTCCACATCTTCGAACAGGACGGCCTTGCCGAACCAGGTCGGTTCCGCCCGCACAATGCGCAGATGGTCGGAAGACATGCCTTGCACACGCAACGCACCGGTGTCGGTCAGGTGTACCCCGTAGACCGTACCACCTGCCCAACCCAATCCCAGGACGATCAGGACAGAAATAGTCCAACGCAGCCACCGCTTCACAGACGTTCCTCCCGGCACATGCATTTCAGCCGTTAGACGACACCGAATCACCGCGGGTTGCCGTTTTTGTCGCTGTCCGTGTGAAACCTGCGATGCCCGGGCTAAGTCTAAACGGAGATAACAGGAGGTGGTCGCATGAGGTGGCTGATGGCAGGGGCTGTCTGTCTCACTCTGTTCCTGGCTGGATGCGGGGTACATACTGGCGCAAACCCGGTACCGCCGCTCCCCGTGGGGGCTCCGGCGGGCTTGCAGGCAATCACACCGGAACAGTTCGTTCAGTTTCACCCCGTCGTGAACCGCTACTTCTACTACCGCAAGCAAGCCGTGATTGCCCAGGACGTGGCGATCTTGCATCGGGAGTACCCGGACCTCAAGCAGGGAACAGACGTGCGTGCGGGCATCAACGCCGAGTCCGACACAATCGCCCAGTACAAAGGGCTGGCAGTCATTGATGGGAACGTTGAGCCGGAGCATTACGCACGCTTCCTGGTGCGCGAAGATGGCAACAACGCTGTGCTGCTCGTCAATGGGTTAGAGATGTACCTCCGCAAGGACTTCGGGGAGTCGGGCGGACAGCTGCAACTCCTACTGTTCCTTGAATACCGGAGTGGTGTCTGGACCGTAGTGAAAACGGACGAGACGACCCTGGCCGAATATCACCAGGGGCTCCACTGAGGCTTCTCACGATCAGCCAATCGCTCGTGGCAGTAGCGTGCCGCTCGCTCGTCCCCCCGGCTCCCAGCTAAGCTGACTTCAGTCGCACAGAAACAGCGCCCGCAAGCAGGCTCAGGGCGGCGCAGGTCGCAAAAGAGACCTGCAACCCATGGATGAAACCACCCAGTGCAATCGTGCTCGGATCGACTTCCAGCCCGGCGAAGATCGACATCATAATCTGGGTGGGCATCACATTCGTCACGATAATCAGCGTCAGTGCGATTGCGATGACCATGCCCAGGTTGGCCAGCATCATACGGGTGCCGGCAGCCACGCCGCGCTTGCTGTTCGGGACGGCACCCATCACCGCACTGGTGTTGGGCGACGAGAAGATGCCGCTGCCCAGCCCGATGATGAACTGCCAGACGCAGAGACCCACGTAGGAAGAATGGGCGCCGACGGTCAGCAGGCCCAGGCAACCG
The DNA here is from genome assembly GCA_028287415.1 of Bacillota bacterium. Lineage (GTDB taxonomy): Bacteria > Bacillota > Sulfobacillia > Symbiobacteriales > Symbiobacteriaceae > RYN-353. The sequence goes on from JAQBPS010000750.1 coordinate 3,436, forward strand.
ATGCCAGAGAGAAAGAGCCCGAGCGGGCTCAACACCTTGTTGCCCACCCGGTCCGCCATCCAGCCGGCCACGGGGGCCGTGATCAGCATGCCCACCGCCACCGGTGCGACCAGCAGGCCGGCCATCACGGCATCAAGCCCGCGGGCGCCCTGGAGGTAGAAAATCAGGAGAAACATGACCGCCATGCGGACCAGTGAGTTGATGAACTGCGTTGCATTGCCGATCGCAAAGGCCGGAATGCGGAAGAGGTTGATGTCGATCACGGGATCAGACACCTTCCGCTCCACAGCGATAAACGCGAGCAGGCTGATGACGAAGATCACAATCAGACTCAGAATGGTAACGCTGCCCCACCCATAGATCCCGCCAAAACTCAGGACGGTCAACATGGAGACAATGGCGACCAGGAACAGCGCCGTGCCGGTCCAATCGAACTTGACGTCTTTCGCGAGCGTGCCCACCTCACGCAGCTGCGTGATCGCTACCCACGTGCCGATGATCCCCAGCGGCACGTTATACCAGAAGACCCAGCGCACACCCAGGTTGGTCAGCCAGCCGCCCAGGACGGGGCCGACGGCCTGACCGACGGCGGCTACCATCGCGTTAATACCCAGCGCCCGGCCGCGTTCGGCGCCGCTGAAGGCATCGGTCACCAGTGCCGTTGAATTCGCCATCATCAGGGCGCCGCCGATGCCTTGCAGCACGCGGTAAAAAATCAGCAGTCCGGCCGTGGAGGCGAGCCCGCAGAGCAGAGCGGTCACAGTGAAGATGGCGAAACCCAGGTTGTATAGCTTCCGGCGGCCAAACATGTCGCCGAGCCGCCCCACGTTGACCACGGCAGCGCTGCTGACAAGCATGTAGACCATGACAACCCACAGGATCGATTCCAGAGATGTATGGAGCTGTTTCATGATTACCGGCAGGGCGATGATCAACGTGCCGCTGTTGAGGGTGGCCGAGAGGGAGCCCAGGCTGGTGGCGGATAGTGCCCGCCACTTGTAGCCATCGGGCAGGGATTGAGTCTGGGACTGATCTGCAACGCCCAACTGCAATTCATCTCCTCGCAGAGTGTGGGGGCCGGATGGGTCGCATCAGGGGCGAGGTGCGGCTCTGAGCTCTGCAAGGCGCTGTTTCGTGCGCTGAATGCGTTCCTGGTAGCGCTGCCGCACCGCTGCGATCTGCTCCAGCTTCCGCGCTGCGCGCTCCTCCTCCCGTTGCAGGATCGTCAGTGCGCGCTCGCACGCTGCGATCTGCGCGGGTGCATCTGTGACTGCTGGCAATACCGTCCGGATCCGGGCGAGCTCTTCTTCGGCGGCGAGCACTTCCTTGATCTCGTCGAGGGTGTAGCCGAGGGCATCCCGCAGGGCAACGATGTGCCGCAGTTTTGCCACGTCCGCATCCGAATAGAGGCGGTACCGGCCCTCGCTGCGCTCCTCTGGGACCAGGAGGTTCACCTCTTCGTAATACCGCAGGGACCGCTTTGTGAGGCCCGTCATGGCTGAAACCTCATCAATCTGATACCGTGCATCGCCCACGCAACCACCTCTGATAGCAGTCTATTCTTGATTAACATTTACGTCAACGTTAATGTATGAGTGCGGCTATGGGAAAAGCGCCGGCGAGCGGAATGCTCACCGGCGCCTTTTCCTTTAGTAACGGCTACTCCTGCACCAGCTGGAACCGGCTGGTCAGCGCATGCACATCCGCCTTGACGGCGGCGAGCTTCGCCTCATCGCCCTGGGCGCCGATCGCACGGTCGATCAGGTCGGCGATCAGCGCCATCTCCGCCTCCTTCATGCCCCGGGTCGTGACGGCGGGGGTGCCGACGCGGATGCCGCTCGTGACGAACGGCTTCTCCGGGTCGTTCGGAATCGCGTTCTTGTTGACGGTGATGCCCACCTGGTCGAGCAGGTGCTCCGCCTTCTTGCCCGTGATCCCCTTCGGCCGCAGGTCGACCAGCATCAGGTGGTTGTCGGTCCCGCCAGTGACCAGGCGGAAACCCTTGTCGGTCAGGGCCTTCGCCAGCACCCGGGCGTTCTTGACCACCTGCCCGCAGTACTCCTGGTACCGGGGATCGGTCAGCTGCTTGAAGGCGACCGCCTTCGCCGCGATGATGTGCATCAGCGGACCGCCCTGCATGCCCGGGAAGATCGCCTTATCGATCGCCGCGGCGAACTCCTGCTTGCAGAGGATGGCGCCGCCCCGCGGGCCGCGCAGGGTCTTGTGCGTGGTGGTCGTGACGACGTGAGCATACTCCACCGGGTTCGGGTAGTGACCGGTCGCCGAGAGGCCGGCGAAGTGCGCCATGTCGACCATGAGGAGGGCGCCCACCTCATCGGCAATCTCCCGGAAGCGCTTGAAGTCAAGGGTGCGCGGGTAGGCCGAGTAACCGGCAACGATCAGCTTCGGCTTGTGCTGCCGGGCCAGCTCCGCGACGGTGTCCATGTTGATCCGCTCGGTCTCGGCATCGAGGCCGTAGGGGATGAAGTTGTAGGTCTTGCCGCTGAAGTTGACCGGCGAGCCGTGGGTCAGGTGGCCGCCCTGGGCCAGGTTCATGCCCATCACCGTGTCACCGGGATTGAGCAGGGCGAAGTAAACGGCGAGGTTGGCGTTGGCGCCGGAGTGGGGCTGTACGTTGACGTGCTCGGCGCCGAAGGCGGCCTTCAGCCGGTCCCGGGCGATATCCTCCACCACGTCGACATACTCGCAACCGCCGTAGTACCGCTTGCCGGGGTAGCCCTCGGCATACTTGTTCGTCAGCACACTGCCGGCGGCTTCGAGCACCGCCTTCGGCACAAAGTTCTCGGACGCGATCAGCTCGATGTTGCCCAACTGGCGCTGCTCTTCCTGCTGAATGACCGCGTAAACTTCGGGGTCATAATTCTTCAGATCATCGGCCATACAAAATCCGCCTCCTCTGACTAGCCCTACTTCCTAAGATTCCAGGCGTCGTTGCCATACTTCTCGGTGACGAGCGCCGCCGCCTCAAACTGCTCGGCGTCCGTGAGGCCCCCGTCAGCCAGCGTGAGCCCCAGCCCGCGTGCGAAGCCCTCAGTGAACGCCTCACGGGCCTCGCCATAGCTGACGTCCCGCCCAAGCGCTTCCTTCAGGGTCGTCGCCTTGGCGTGGTAGCGCTCCTTGAGTCGCGCCCGCACGTTGTCAGGCACCTTGATCAGCCGGAACAGGAGGTCCGTGTCGATATCCAGCAAGATCGAGCCATGCTGCAAAAGCACCCCGTCCTTGCGGGTCTGCGCACTGCCCGCCACCTTGCGGCCATCCACGGTCAACTCATATGCCGATGCGGTATCAAAGCAGGCCGTATGATGCCCACCAGGATTGCGCCGCCGGGGATCATCCTCCCCGCCCGACAGCTCCGGGCTCCCGCCCAGCACACGCAGCCCTTCGAGCAGTCCCTGCGAAAGCTCACGATAAGTCTCCATAACGTCCCCCGGCAGCAACTCCTGCCGAATCGCGACGCTATACGTCAACTCCATGTGATGAAAGATCATCCGCCCACCAGTCTGCCGCCGCACGGCACCGTAGCCGCCGGCCGCAACTGCCTCAAGATCAATCTCCCCGGCCATCGACTGAAAGTACCCGATCGAAACTGCCGCCGGCTGCCACCCATAAAACCGCAGCGTGGGCGGCACTTCCCCGCGCCCATGCGCCCGCATGATCGCCTCATCAATCGCCATATTCTCCGCACCACTAAGGTGCCCGCTATCCATCACACGCCAACCAAATTCTTGTAGTGACACGCTAAACCCACCTTCCCCACTTGCACCCCCCCAATCCCCCTCGTAAAAAAAGTAGGGAATGGGGACGAGCTCAGGTGCCAAAAAAGAGTCCCGACACGCGCACGGGTGGGGCGGTCGGGGGTACCCCGGGGAATGCCGTCATGCGGATTCGCGTACGGGCAGTTGGCAGCTACGCCAGCTCGCCAGCGCCGCCCTCTCGGCGTTGCCTGCGGCAAAGCCTGC
>JAQBPS010000752.1 GCA_028287415.1 Bacillota bacterium
ATGCCCTACGATGACTACTGGACCAAGCTCCAGACCGCCATCGCCGGCGGCTCCGGCCCCGATCTCTACTGGATGACCCGGCCGAACTACGACATCTGGAGCCGGCTGGGCGCCGCCGGCAATATCGACGACATGATCAGCACCCATCCGGAGCTGAAGCAGAACCTGGACGCCATGCAGCCCTTCGCCGTCGAGTCTTACAAGTATGACGGCAAGTTCAATGGCATCCCCTGGGGCGTGGACTCGACCGCCATCGTCTACAACGAAGATGCCCTCAAGGCTGCCGGCCTCAAGCCCCTTGCGGAGATCGAAGACCAGTTCACCTGGGACGTGCTGCGCGAGTACGCCAACAAGCTGACGAAGCGTGAGGGCGACCGTATCACCCAGTACGGCTTCTATGTATCGCCGAGCCGCAACTGGTGGGACTGGGTCTTCAGCAACGGCGGCGAGTTCTTTGCTAATGGCGGCAAGCAGTTCGTCCTGGACTCCCCGCAGAATATCGCAGCGCTCCAGTTCCTGGCCGACATGCAGCTCAAGGACAAGGTATCCCCCGCCCCGCAAGCCACGCAGAGCGAAAAGCCCGCCGACATGTTCATGAGCGGCAAGATCGCCATCATGCAGGCCGGCAGCTGGGAAATGGCCAACTTCAGCAAGATCAAGAAGTTCAAGTGGAACGTCGTCCAGTTCCCCAAGTCGCCCACGACGGGCAAGCGGGGGAGCACCTCCAACGTGATGGGGTACATCGTCAACCCGCATGTGAAGGACAAGGAAGCGGTCGCCCAGCTGCTCACTTCTCTGACCAGCGAGCCGTCCCAGCGCAAGCTGGCCGAGACCGGCGTGGCGATCCCCGCCCGCAAGGATGCCCAGGCGGCGTTCTTCGCCCCCAACCTGCCGCCCGCCAACCGCACCGCCTTCCAGAAGGCGCTCGAGTACGCACACCCCATGCAGTTCTCGGCCTGGGTCTCCTACCAGGAGTTCATCAAGGTGACGAACGATGCGATGAGCAGCATCCTCACGGGCGCCAAGCCGGTGGACACCGCCCTGCATCAGGCGACGGCGGCTATCAACAAGTCCATTCAGGACGCCCAGAGCAAGAAATGAGCACACGGGAAGAGCGGGAGGGCTGGCTTTACGCCTCCCCCTGGATCATCGGGCTGATCATTTTCACGCTCCTGCCGATGATTGCCTCGCTGGTCATCAGCCTGACGGACTGGAACCTGCTGACCCCGCCCACCTGGGTGGGGCTCGGCAATTACAAGCAGATGCTGTTTGGCGATCCGCTCGTCTGGTCCTCGCTCTGGATCACGACGAAGTATGCGCTGATCAGCGTGCCGCTCAACCTGGTGGTCAGCCTCTGCCTGGCGATGCTGCTGAACAGCAAGGTCCGTGGCGTCAGCGTGTGGCGGGCCGTCTACTACCTGCCCACCGTGGTGCCAGGTGTGGCGGTGGCGCTGGTGTGGCAGTGGCTGTTCAACACGGACTTCGGTGCGATCAATGCGGTGCTGCACAGCCTCTTCGGCATCAAGGGGCCGAACTGGCTCCTCGATACGCGGTGGATCATGCCCTCGTTCGTCTTTATGAGCCTCTGGCACGTGGGGGCGGCGACCGTGATCAACCTGGCAGGGCTACAGTCGATTCCCGAGTCCTACTATGAGGCGGCCCGCCTGGACGGCGCCGGGCCGTGGCCCTTGCTGCGGCATATCACCGTGCCCATGCTCTCGCCGGTGCTCTTCTTCAACCTGATCATGGGGATGATCGCCGCGCTCCAGACTTTCACTCAGGCCCTGGTGATGACCGGGGGCGGCCCCGACAACAAGAGCCTCTTCTTCATGCTCTACCTCTACAGCAACGCCTTCCAGTGGTTCAAGATGGGCTATGCTTCCGCCCTGGCCTGGCTGCTGTTCGCCTACATCCTCATCCTCACCCTGATCGTCTTCCGCTGGTCGAAGGCGTGGGTCTACTACGAGGGGGGTGTGCGGTCATGAAGCTGAAGCTGATCAGGCAGACGGGCATCCACGTGATCCTGGCCGCCGGCGGTGCACTGATGCTGCTGCCCGTGATCTGGATGATCGCCACCTCCTTCAAGGAGCCGGAATCGATCTACGCGTTCCCGCCGGAGTGGCTGCCGCACCCCTTTACGTGGTCGAACTACGTGGAGACGCTGACCAGGCCCGGCATGGCGTTCCTGGACTTCTTCCGCAACTCCATGACGGTGACGGTGCTCGCCATGATCGGCAACATTGCCAGTTCCACGGTCGTCGCGTTCGCCTTTGCCAGGCTGCGCTGGCGGGGCCGGGATGCGCTCTTTGTCGTGCTGCTCACCACGATGATGCTGCCGCAACACGTGACGATGATCCCGGTCTTCGTGCTCTTCAAATACCTGGGCTGGATCGATACGTACAAGCCCCTCGTGGTGCCGGCCTTCTTCGGTGCACCGCTCTACATTTTCATCCTGCGCCAGTTCATGCTCACCCTGCCCCGGTCCCTGGACGAGGCCGCCCGCCTGGACGGAGCCGGCAACTTCACGCTTCTGACCCGGATCATGCTGCCCTTGTCAAAGCCGGCGCTCGCGACCGTTGCGGTCTTTGCCTTTCGGGCGCACTGGAACGACTTCATGGGGCCGCTGATCTACCTGAACAGCTCGGAGAAGTTTACGCTTGCGATCGGGCTGCACATGTTCCATGGCCAGTATGGCACCGAGTGGGGGCCGATGATGGCCGCTGCCACGCTGACGGTGCTGCCGATGGTGATCTTGTTCCTCATCGCTCAGCGCTATTTCATTCAGGGCATGGCGATGAGCGGGCTCAAGGAGTAGGAGGGTTTTTGCAGCATGGAGACACGCGTGACATTCCTGGGCACTTCCACGGCCGTGCCGGAGCCGGCGCATGATACGGCGAGCTTCATCATCAACGGCAACATCCTGGTCGATATGGGCTGGAATGCGACGCTGCGCATGGGCCAGTTCGGGGTCGACCCCCTGAACATCGAGTATCTGATCCTGACGCACTGCCACCATGACCACTACCTGTCGCTGCCGGCGCTGCTTTTCTATCGGATGATGATGGGGCAGCGGCACTCCGGTGGGCTCAAACCGCTGCGGGTGATCGGACCGGCGGCTGATGTGGCCCGGGTGGTCTCGCTGGCGCTGGGGTTTTTGCAGGCGGAGCGCTTCCAGCTCGATGCGCAGGTGACGGTGCTGCCGCTGGGTCCCGGCGAATCGCTGGAGCAGCCCGGTTTCCGGCTGGACACGGTCCCCAGCATCCATCCCGTACCGGGCATGTCCTACCGGTTCACCGACCATGCGACCGGCGCCCGCCTCTGCTTCACCGGCGATACGGCCTTTAACCCGGCGGTGGCGACCCTGGCGGCGGACTGTTCGGTGCTGATCCACGAGGCGGCGCTGGGCCCGGTGGCCGGTGACCCGGCCAACAACCCGGCGCTGCACTCGGGCGCGCTGGACGCAGCCCGCATCGCGGGGATGGCGGGCGTGGTTCAACTCTACCTCGTGCATGCGCTCGCCGCCCAGATGCCTGAGTGCCTGGCGGCAGCCCGGGCGATCTTCCCGGCGGTCGACTGGAAGGCTGATGGGGAGAGCGTGGTCATCCCTGCCAGGTAACGAATGAGGCGCCAGAGCTTTTGCTCCTGGCGCCTCCTCATGTAACGACAGGCCCCGTGCTGCGCCCATTGTGGCAGCACGGGGCCTGTATCGCGATTTTGTGCGGTGCTGTTTTACTTGTCCCAGCCGTTCTGGGTGATGATCTGCCACAGCTTCTGGCCGTACTGCGGGTCGGTGGCGTAGCCCAGATGCTGCGGGCCGAGCTGCTCGGTCCAAGCCCGGAGGTCCTGACCGGCGGCCTGCGCCGAAGCGTAGTACGGCGATGCCAGGAGCCGGGCGTGGTCCAGGACCGACTCTGCCAGGGAACTGTAGGCCCGGAAGCCGGCTACCGTCTGGACGGTGCGCCCGTTCTCGACCTCGGTGGTGGCGGCCTGGACGGAGCCCTGCGAACCCTGGCCCTTGACGCCGAAGAGGTTGTGGCTCTCCTGCCCGGTGATGCGGTCTTTCGGGGTGGCGGCGCCCCAGCCCGTCTCTACCGCCCACTGAGCCGCCTGGATCTGCCAGGGTACGCCCGTTGTCTGCTCGGCCTGCTGGAACAGGGGCTTCAGCTGAAGGAAGCGCGCTTGCGCCGAGCCCGCCGGTTTCGGCGAACCCGGGGCTGCGGCCGCCGTCGGCGCCGTCGGCAGGGGCGCTGTCGCAACGGCTGCTGCGGGCCGGCCGGTGCTGCCCGGCGCCGGCATTACGACCGGCGTGGGCGAGCCCTGGCGCGTCCCGAAGGCCATGTACTGCCAGACCCGCATTGCTGCCTCGGTTGGCCGGCCGCTCGCCGCCTCCCGGGCGGCTTCGAGCTGCACTTCGGCCAGGACCGCATCGAACGGTGCGGCAGCGGGGCGTCCCACAGGCGCCACTGGCGACAGGCGGCTCGCCATCCACGTTTCGATCCGTGTCAATTCAGCTCATCCTTATCGATGTGATATAGCCGTTCAACATTCAGTATAAACAATAATGGGCATTACCGCCAGAGGGAACAGGGATGCTGTGCGGGCCTTTTCATATGGCCACGGATTTCACAGGTTACACAGATTTTAAAAGGCAGACACAGATTACCAGGTAAATATGTATATAATTTATTTATTTTAAATCAGTTTTTTGTATATAAATCTGTGAAACCCGTGCAATCCGTGGCCATAAAAAAGAACCCGACTGCAACACTCAGGCTGCAACCGGGTTCTTTCTGTTCAGCTAAGTCCCGAGGAAGATCGCCCGGTGCACCCATCCATCGCTCAGTTCGATGTCGGTCGCCAGCCGAGCAACCAGA
>JAQBPS010000812.1 GCA_028287415.1 Bacillota bacterium
CAGGAAAAACGGTGACGTTCTTGCTTGGCCATCAGTAATTTGGTAATATTTACCTGAAAGTGAGGGGGCGATCGTGAAGTTCGGTACGGTGGAAATGCCCGCTTCCATCCTGCTCGCTCCGGCACTCAGCCCGACAGCGAAACTGATCTGGATCTACGTGCGCATCGAGACGCAGATGCGTCCGGGGCAAGGCCCGGCCAGCATGGTTCACCACCAGGCACCGTCGCCTCTACTGCAGCGTACCCTTGTGAAAGGAGGTGCAAGGTTCACAGGGTCCACAGCACCCACAGTGCGCAGAGCGCTGCGCACGCTGGCCAGCGCAGGCTTATTGTCGGGCCCGAGTAGGCCAGGGCCATCGGCTTCGCTGCCTGCCGACCTTCTGCTCGACACACGGGTCGGCATTTGGGAGAAACTGAGCTACGGAATCTTGCAGCTGACTCCCGGCTTTCACCACCCCGACGGCCAGTTCACCTTTCCCAGCCTGAGTTCGCTTGCCGGCATCAGCGTCAACACATTGAAGCGGGCGGCCAGGGTGCTACAGGAGACCGGATGGCTCAAGGTGGCACGGGGCAAGAAGTTCGCTCCCATCCACTTCACCCTCCAGACTCTCGCAGCGGACCAGCGGGCCCAACGCAAAGCTGCTATGAGCCGCCGTGTCGCAGACGGGAAGCCCCACGGTGAGGCCGTGATGAAGGAATATCTCACTCTCCTCATCGACAGCGATGAGTATGAAGAGAACGCCCGCCCGGGCTTCCTGGTCAACCCCTACACTGACGAGAAGATGGAACTCGACCGCTACTACCCGCCCAAGGCCGCGTTCGAGTTTCAAGGCGAGCAGCATGATGGCCCGACCGCAAAGTTCCCCAGCGAGACCAAGGCCAGAAAGCAGCAGGCCCGGGATGCTATCAAAATGGACATCTGTACCCGCAGAGGCGTCACACTGATCATCCTCCGCCGCAGGGACCTGACCCTTGCCACCATCCGCGAAAAAGTGAATGGCGTGCTACCGTTGAAGGACCTGGACCCCAGTGATCCCGTCGTCGCCCACCTGGAACAACTGAGCCTTGCGTACCGCACCAACAGTTAAGGAGGAGCCCTGGTGGGCTCCTCCTCTCGTTTCAACAGCCGGACACGCCGGCTGTAATCAGACCGCTCAGATGCCGGCAAAGCCGATCTGGATGATGACCGGGACCATGGGTGCATTGCCGCAGATGGCCTGAAGGTGCGCCATCGCTCCGGCATCCCGCCCCACATCGAAGTAGGTGAAGCTCATCTCACGGTCGATCAGGTCCTGGATCGCCGCGATGCTGGCTGCACATCCGGCCCGTCCGTAGATGATGATCTGGTGCGCCTGCGCTGCGGGCACAGTGGGCACCGCCGGGGCCGCCTGCGCCGCCTGCGCCGGAGCCTGTGCCGGCCGCTCATAGGTCGCAGCCTGTGCCGGCCGCTCGTAGGCCGGAGCCGGGGCCGGCTGCTCCGGCATCTGCGCCTGCTGCTGCTGGAACAGCGCCAGCCTGGCCATGCTTGCCTGCGGGGCCGCCGCGGCCATCTGCGCATCCGCCGCCGACGGCCCGGCCGCACCAGGCTGATCCGCGTAGTCATCAGCCATGGGGAAGGTCATCTTCGGGAGCTTCACCGGGGTCGTGATACGCCGGGACAGATTGAGTCCGGCAGGCAGTTCAGGGCGCAAGGGCATCCGGCTCGCCTCGCTTTCTCGAAGAAATTGGCGTTTATTTCCAAATTCCACAAAGCGAGCGCAACCCCTTCTCGCTGCCAGATAACTACGTCCCCTCGGCGCCGATCAGCGCCCACAGCCGCTCCAGCCCATCCACCAGCCGGGGCGATGGCCGGTTGAACAGACCCTCCTCCATCGCATGGACGCGCCCCGCCCTGAGCGCCTCCAGATCGCCCCACCCCGCCCGGCGGTAGACATGCGCCGGGTCCGGCCGCTTCGCCCCCGTCCACGCGAGCAGGACATAATCCGGCGCCCGCCGCACCACCTCGACTCCATCGTCCACCCGCACGTTATCGACATCATAATCTGCGAAGATGTTGGTACAGCCCACCACCTCCGTGATCTCGGTCAGCCAGTTCCGCCGGCCCGGCGTGTAGATCGGCTTCGGCCACCACTCCCAGTAGAGCCGCAACCCCGCCCCGCCGGACGCACCGCCCCCGGCCCCGGCCCCGAACCGAGCCCCAGCCGCCGCACGCACCCGCTCGACCCGCGCCTGCAACGCCCCAACCGCAGCCGCCGCCCGCTCAGCCACCCCGCACGCTTCTCCCACAAGTTGGATATTGGCCCATATCTCCGCCAGTCCATGCGGGTCTAAAGTGATATGCGGAATCCCCCGATCCTTCAGCCCTGCAACATTCTTTTCCATCCCGGGCACGCTGAGCGATGCCAGCACCAGGTCCGGCTTGAGCGCCGCCACCCGGTCCAGGTCCACGCTCAAATCCGGCCCCACACGGGGCAGGCGGTCGACGGCCGGCGGCCAGTCGGACCAGTCGTCCACCCCGACCAGCTGCTCCATCAGCCCGAGTGCCGCGACAATCTCCGTGTTGCTGGGAGCGAGTGAAACAAGCCTGGGCGCGGTTTTCATAGCATGCCACCTCAGGATTTATTATACTGGAAGGGAATCCCGGCAAGGGCGGTTTATCAGGTGAAAAAGTACCGGG
>JAQBPS010000008.1 GCA_028287415.1 Bacillota bacterium
TTGCCCGGCTCCACCAGGATCGCCAGCATGACGCCATCCGCGTTCGCGTTCACTTCAATTGAGGCCTTATCCGTCTCGACGACCGCCAGGGGCTGCCCCTCCTTGAACGGATCACCCACCTTGACGAGCCACTCCACGACCGTTCCCTCATCCATCGTGATGCCGGCCTTCGGCATGACAAAGTCCGTCACCGGAGCCCCCCCTCCCTGACCAGCCGCCGCGCCGCCAGGACAATGTCATCCTCCTGGGGCACCGCTGCCTTCTCCAGATGGGGTGCATAGGGCATCGGAATATCCAGGCCGGCCAGCCGCTCGACCGGCGCATCCAGGTAGTCGAACGCCCGCTCCATGATCTGGGCGGCGATCTCCGCACCAACCCCGCCGCGCTTGTTCGCTTCATGGACGATGATGCAGCGTCCAGTCTTCATCACCGAGCCGACAATGCTCTCCAGGTCCAGTGGGAAGAGCGTGCGCGGGTCGATCAGCTCGACGGAAATCCCCTCTTCCGCCAGCCTGGCGGCCGCCGCCTTCGCCCGGTTGACCATCAGGCCGGTGGCGACGACCGTCACGTCGCTCCCCTCCCGGCAGATGTCAGCCACGCCAAGTGGCACGACGTACTCCTCGTCGGGCACCGGCCCCTTCACGTTGTAGAGCATCTTGTGCTCCAGGAAGATGACCGGGTTATCCTGGCGCAGGCAGCTCTTCAGCAGGCCCTTGGCGTCATACGGATTCGAGGGCTGTACCACCAGCAGGCCGGGCGTGTGAAAGAAGAACGCCTCCAGCGACTGCGAGTGCTGGGCGCCGTTGCCGCGCCCCGACCCCTGCTGCCCCCGGACGATCATCGGCAGCGACACCTGGCCCCCGAGCATGAAGCGCAGCTTGGCCATCTGGTTCAGGATCTGGTCAAAGCAGACGCCCATGAAGTCCATGTACATCAGCTCAGCCACGGGCCGCAGCCCGGTCTGGGCAGCGCCCACGGCCACGCCGACGATCGCCGCCTCGGAGATCGGCGTGTTGCGGCAGCGGTCGGCGCCAAAGCGATTCGCCAGGCCCTTTGTGATCTGGTAAGCGCCGCCGTAGGGGTCGGCCACATCTTCGCCGAGGCAGAAGATCTTGCCGTCCCTGGCCATCTCCTCCTGCAACGCTTCGTTGAGCGCCTGGACCATGGTCAGTTCACGCATAGCCACGACGCTCACTCCTCGTACACCCGCCGCCGACCGCTCAGGTCGGGGAAGGGCGTGTTGTCGACATAGACCAGGTCGGTGATCTCCGCAACGTCCGGCAGGGGCTGCTCGAGCGCCCAGGCGATCGCCGCCGCCATCTCCTGCTCCACCTCAGCCTCGATGGCCTTCAGATCGGCCTCATAGCCCATGCCGGCCAGCTTCTCCCGGTACAGGAAGACCGGGTCCTTCTGCCGCCAGCTGTCGATCTCTTCCTTGCTCCGGTAGGTCATGGGCTGGCCGTAATTGTGGCCCTCGTAGCGGTACGTGATCGTCTCCAGCAACGCCGGTCCCTCGCCACGGCGGCCTCGCTCCGTCAGTGCCAGGGCCGCTGCGTAGACCGCCTCCACATCCTGGCCGTCGACCGTCACGCCGGGCATGCCGTAACCGGCGGCCCGGTCGGATAGCTGCTTCAGAGCGGTCGTATCCTGGATCCGCGTCGATACGCCGTATTGATTATTCTCGACGGTGAACAGTACGGGCAGTTGCCACACGGCGGCCAGGTTGGCCGACTCGTGGAAGGCGCCCTGATTGACCGCCGCGTCGCCAATGAAGCAGGCGACGACGTTGTTGCTGCCCTGGAGCTTGCCCGACAAAGCGGCGCCGACGGCGTGCGGGGTTGAGCCCGCCACGATCGCGTTGCAGCCCAGCATGCCCACGGCGACATCCGCGATGTGCATCGAGCCGCCCCGGCCGCGGCAGCAACCCGTCTCACGGCCGAAGAGTTCCGCGAACATCGCGGGAATCCGGGAGCCCTTGGCCAGCGAATGGCCGTGGCCGCGGTGCGTCGAGGTGACGTAGTCCTTCGCTTCAAGTGCTGCGATGACGCCGACCGTGCTCGCCTCCTGCCCCACGCAGGAGTGAATGGTGCCGTGGATCACCGAACGCTGGTACATCTCAATCGCCTTCTGCTCGAAACGCCGCACCTGGAGCATCTTCCGGAAGAGGCTGAGCCGAAACTCCCGCGAAAGCGTCACTGCGCACACCCCCTTATCATCGGGACTACCCCTCGGGGTGCATCATCACCCGGATTGCTCCGTCCGTTCGACCATGCGTTGTTTCCCAGGCCTGCCCGAAGTCGGCCAGGGCCAGTCGGTGAGTTATGAGCGGCGCAACCTTGATGGCGCCCTTCTGGATCAGCTCGAGACCACGGCGGGAGACCCACATCGGGTTCGCCACCGAGCCGTGTACATTCAAATGGCCCCGCACGATGACGCTGAGGTCGACCTGGAGGGTGCGGCCGGGCGCCGTCGCACCGGCAAGCACGACGGAGCCGCCCCGGCGGGCCATCTGGAGCGACTGGACCGCAGCCGCCTCGCTCCCGGCAAACTCGACCACCAGGTCGGCGCCCTTGCCGCCGAAGATATCCTTGACGGCGGCGACCGGGTCGGCCACCGTACTTACGTCCACCGTGGCGTCGGCGCCAAGCTGGCGACCGAGGGCCAGGCGGTCCGCCCGGGTCCCGACCAGCACAACCTCGCCGGCGCCCATCGCCCGGGCGACCTGCACGGCGAGCAGGCCGAAGCAGCCCGGCCCGACCACCGCCACCTTGTCCCCGGGCTTGATGCCGCCCCGTTCGACCGCCCACAGTGCCACGCCGATGTTGTCGGTGAAGGCGCCGGTATCCCAATCGAGCCCGTCCGGCAGCAGGTGCAGGACCTTCGCCGGCACGACGGCGTACTCGGCAAAGCCGCCCCAGGTGGTGAAGCCGACGTGGGCGTGGCCCAGGTCGGTCTCACCGTAGTGCTCGCAGAGGTTGTACAGCCCCTCGATGCACGGTTTGCAGCCGCCGCAGCCGCAGTGCACCTCCACGCCGACCCGGTCGCCCTTCTGGAACCGGCTGACGCCCGGGCCGACCGCCACCACCTCGCCGCTCCAC
>JAQBPS010000019.1 GCA_028287415.1 Bacillota bacterium
CCTCCGCCGCCAGCGCCGCCATGATCGCCCGCTTCCCAATATCAGACCCACTGCCCTCGTCGCCGAGGAGCCAGCCCCAGCCCCCGGCCCGGGCGGTGCGGCCGCCCGCATCGATACCGTACGCAATCGAGCCCGTCCCCGAAATCACCACCGCGCCCGGCTGCCCGCCTAGCGCCCCTGCCAGGGCAATGTGCGCGTCCGGCACGACCCGAAGCTTGACCGGGGCGGCAAAGGGCAGCGCCGCAGTCATCACCGCATGATCCTCCGGCCGGCCCACCCCCGCCAGCCCGGCGCACACCGCTTCCACATCCGCCAGATCAGCACCCGCAACCCCCAGCGCCTCCGCCACGGCCGCCATGACCGCTGCGACGGCACCGTCCATCCCCAGCACCTGGTAGTTGGAGGGGCCGGCCAGGCCCTCGCCGAGGATGCAGCCAGCCCCGTCGGCAGCCAGGCACCGGGTCTTGGTGCCGCCTCCGTCAATCCCCAGCACGATGCGCATCACAGGCTCCCCCTTACTCGTACAGGTGATACGCAGCGGCCGCAGCCCTGAAGGCCGCCGCCTCAGCCGCCCACTCCGCGAGCAGCGGTCCGATCGGCTGTTCCGCATCGATCAGAGCCGCCAACTGCTCAGAGCCGGTCAGCCGGTCGATCGGCCGCAGCAGGTTGACGCCGAAGGCGACCCACTGGAACTGCTCCGGGTGGAGCTGCCGGCACACATCGACCAGATGAGCGCCCAACGCGACGGGCCGCAGCGCTTCCCGGTCGGTCACGTGGATCTGCACGCCCCGGCAAAGCTGGCCCTGGTGCTTCGAGCTCAGGGGCGTAAAGTAGGTCGGCCGAAACAGCACGCCAGGCAGCCCGCGCTGCTGGAGCGAGGCGATCACCGCCCGCTCATCCATCCACGGCGCCCCGAATACCTGGAACGGGGTGGTTGTGCCCCGCCCCTCGGAAAGGTTCGTCCCCTCGAAGAAGCAGGTGCCGGGGTAGAGGGTGAGCATCCCCATGCTATTGCTGTTGGGGCTCATGGGCACGAACGGCAGGCCCGTCTCCTCCCACCACATGCTGCGGCGCCATCCCTCCATCGCGACCACGCTCAGGTCGCACCCAATGCCGCAGGCGTCGTTCAGCCAGCGGGCGATTTCGCCGTGCGTCAGGCCGTGCCGGGTCGCTGTCGGATACAGCCCCACAAACGACTCGTGCCCCGGCTTCAACAGGCCGCCCTCCACCGCCAACCCGTTGATCGGATTGGGTCGGTCGAGCACCACCATCCGCTTGCCCTGTTCGGCCGCCGCCTGCATGCAGTGGGCCATGGTCCAGGTGTAGGTGTAAAAGCGCACACCGGCATCTTGCATGTCGAACAGGAGCACATCGACATCCTTCAGCATCGCCGGGGTCGGCTTGCGGGTCTCCCCGTACAGGCTGTAAACCGGGAGCCCGGTCGCCGCATCGACGTCGCCCGCTACTTTCTCCCCCGCCCCAATGTCGCCACGCAGGCCATGCTCGGGCGCAAAGAGGGCCGTGACCCGGAAGTCGGGGTTGCCAGCCAGCAGATCAACGGTTGACTGGAGCCGGCTGTTGGTGCCGGTGTGGTTTGTCACAATGCCGATGCGCGACCCCTTCAGCAGGGCACGGTGGCGGCTCAGCAGCAGGTCAATGCCCGGCAGAACTCTGGACATGGTTATCCCTCACTTTCTGTAGATGGCGACCTCCGCCGCGGCAGCTCGCCCATCAGGTTGAGCGCGGCGTTGCTGATCACCACCGCCGCCAGGCCCGGATAGAGCAGGGGTAAGGCCACCGTGCCCACCGCCAGCACGACCGCCAGCGATGCCAGTTGCACCACGACCGCCACCGTGTAAAGCGGTTTCGCCAGAAACAGCTTCGCCGACTGCGCCATCGCTTTCATCACGGGCAGGTCGTGCCTGACCATCAGCGGCAGCGTGTAGAGCTGCGCACAGGCGAACATTGCGAAGGCGTAAAACTGGCAGATCCCGAACGTCATCCCCAGCACGCCCCCGGTCTGGCGCCAGAAGACGAACACCGCCCAGGTCAGCAGGGCGATGGCCAGGTAGAGCACGGTCAGCAGCAATGAGCGTCCACTGAAGCGCCACACCCCCTGCCAAAAGTGGCGAAAGGCAGGCTTGCTGCCCTCCGCCATTGGCAGCGTCATGGCAAAGGTGCCGGCCCAGGCCGGCACCGCGAAGAGCGCCAGGGCCCAGGCCCACTGGGGACGGGCCATCAGCAGGGGCAGGAGCAGGAAGGTGAGCACCGTGAAGATCAGGCCGGCGAACCCCAGTGGGATCACCCCGTGGTAGGCCTCATAGGCGCTCTTGCGCACCACATAAGCCAGCGGAAACAGCGGTGGGCGTTGGTCAGTCAACAGCGATCACCTGGCCATCTTCCGACTGGAAGAGGTGCGACTTGCGCATGTCAAACGCCAGGTCCACGGCACCGCCCACGCCGACGTTCGACTCGGGGTGCAGGCGGGCGATCGACCTGCTGCTGCCGGTGACAAAGTAGGCCAGCAGTTCGGCGCCCAGGTGCTCCAGCAGCTTGAGCGGCACCCGTGCCCGGGTGTCGGGCGCCGTGCCCGCACCCATGGTGTCCTCCCCCGCCAGCGCAATATCCTCCGGCCGGATGCCCAACGTGACCGGCTTGGCGATGTAGGCGGCGTACGCCTTGGCCCGCTGGGCGGGCAGCCGCAGCCTGAGCCCGCCGCCGATGAACGTGAGCCCGCCGTCGCCCTGCACCAGTTCGCCATCGATCAGGTTCATGGGCGGGGAGCCGATAAAGCTCGCGACGAACGTGTTGGCCGGCTTGTCGTAGAGCTGCTTCGGCGAGTCGATCTGCATCACCTTGCCGCCGTTCATCACGACGATGCGCTGGCCCAGCGTCATGGCTTCCGTCTGGTCATGGGTGACATAGACGACCGTAACGCCCAGGCGCTGGTGCAGCTCCGCCAGCTCGACGCGGGTCTGGACCCGCAGCTTGGCATCCAGGTTAGACAGCGGTTCATCAAACAGGAAGACCTTCGGGTTCCGCACGATCGC
>JAQBPS010000050.1 GCA_028287415.1 Bacillota bacterium
CCTTCGCCTTCGCCCTGCCGATTATCGTCATCGCGGAAATGCTGGGCGTGCCGGCTGCCGATCGCGAGCAGTTCAAGAACTGGTCAAACCCGCTGACCGCTTCCGTGGACCCCACCGCCACGCCGGAGATGCTGCAAGAGGCGCAGCGCATGCTGCCCGAGCTGACGGCCTACCTCGAACGGATCATCGAAGAGCGGAGCCACAATCCGGGGCCCGACCTGATCAGCTCGCTCATTGCCGCCCGCGAGGCCGGCGACAAGCTGGACACGGAAGAATTGCTGGCCACCTGCCGGCTGCTCCTGATCGCCGGGCATGAGACGACGGTCAATCTCATCGGCAACGGCATGCTGGCGCTCCTGCGCAACCCGGAGCAGCGCCAGTGGCTCGCCGCCAACCCCGACAAGATCGGCAACGCCGTTGAGGAATTGCTCCGGTATGACAGCCCGGTGCAGCTCACGATGCGCGTCGCCTTTGAAGACCTCCCCGTCGGGAACCAGACGGTCAAGAAGGGCGATCAGGTGGTAACGCTGCTCGGCGGGGGCAACCGTGACCCGCGGCAGTTCGCGGACCCGGCCAGCCTCGACCTGACCCGGAAGAATGCGCCCACCCATCTCTCCTTCGGCCAGGGCATCCACTACTGCCTGGGCGCCCCCCTGGCCCGGATCGAGGGGCAGATCGCCATCAATGCATTGCTGGAGCACTTCCCGGAGATGTCGCTCGCCACCGAGGACCTCACGTACCGGCGCAACATCACCCTGCGCGGGGTACAGGCCCTGCCGGTGAAGCTGTAACACCAAAGCGCCTGTGCAAGAGCCCACTTTCCCTGCGCGGAGAGTGGGCTCTTTCGATCGCGGATATGCTAGAATCAAAGACAGTGAACATTCGAACATGCGGAAGGGGTTGGAAGCATGCGGCAGTGGCGGTTCTGGTCGAGGCGCCGCGACCGGCCAGCGCTGGCCCTGGTCGGGGACCTGACCGGGGTCAGTGAACCGATGGTGGCGCGTTTCAGCACCCGCACAGTGGTCACCAGTGTGGTGCTGATTGTGGTCGCCTGCATCGCCCTGCTGATCATCATGAAGCCCCAGTTCCTGTGGGGCGGGCCGCCCGGGCCAGGTGCCGCGCCGCCCCCGCCGACGCCGTCACAAAAAGCGCCCCCGCCGCCCACGGTCGATCCCACCGCAGTGCCCATCCGCTACCCGCAGGGTATGGATCAGCAAATCGTCACCGCAGCGACGACCCGCACTCGCCAGGCTGGCAGCATCCTCCGCGAGCAGCTCGGCTGGACGCTCGGACCGGCGGCGGTTGTGGAACTGCTCGAGCAGCGCCCGATCACAGTCGATGACGGCGAATCGGTCCGCCTCGCCGCCACCGATGCCTCAGTGCCCTTGCTGGTGCACGGGCTGGCACGGAGCGCGGTCGTCGCCCGCACGCGGGGCAACGCCCCGGGCTGGCTACGGGAGGGGCTGGCCGACTATGCGCTCGAGCGGGCGGGGTACGCCGGGCGGCAGGCCCGCATTGACCTGCTGCGCCCCATCGGGCCCCTGCCCTTCGACCAGCTTGCGAAAGTGCCCGCCGGGACGGTGGCGGACCCGCAGTACGAGCGGGCTGTGGCGACCGGGCAACTGCTGGCTGACTACCTGGAGCAGCACAAGGGCGCCGACGCGGTGACGGCGTTGCTGAACGGGCTGGCTCAGAAAGATGCCCTGTCCGCGGTGGCCGAGGCGAGTGGACTCGCCCTGCCCGCCCTGGAGCAGGATTTCCGGACGTGGCTGGGTGACGGACAGCGTGCAGGCGACCGCCCGGTGACGCCGCCCGACCCGACGCCCTGGATGGCCGGGTATTCCCGCCCCGCTCCGCCCGTGCGCACGCAATACCAGCTTGACGTAAAGCTCGACCCGGCGACCTTCCACCTGACCGGCAAGCAGCAGGTCCGCATCACGAACAACGAGGCGATCCCGCTGGAGAGCCTCTACTTCCACCTCTTCCCCAACGCCCCGTACTTCGCCACGGGCAAGCGGGCGGGCGCCCTCACGGTCCAGTCGGTCCGGGCAGACGGGCAGCCCGTGCCGTTCACCGGTGGCAAGGACGAAATTCTCGGGCTCCGGCTGCCGGCGCCGCTGGCGCCCGGGGCGGCGGTGACGCTGGACTTGAACTGGGAGGCGACGGTCCCGGATGTGGCGGACCGCTACGGCGTGGATGGCCCGACCATCGTCCTCGGCAATTTCTATCCGATTCTGGCCATGCATGATGCCGGCGGCTGGCATCTGGACCGGTACGTGCCGGCGGGCGATCCCTTTTACTCCGACGTGGCCGACTACGATGTCACCTTCACCGCGCCCGACGGCTACCGGGTGGCCGCCACCGGTCACCCCGATGCTGCGGGCCGCCGGTTCACAGCTGCGAACGTGCGTGACTTCGCCGCAGCCGCCAGTAAGGACTGGCAGCTGTACGAGCAGACGGTCGACGGCGTGCACCTCCGCTACTACTGGAGCAAGCTGGATGAGAATACTGTGACGCCCGAAGCAG